>NZ_JBNHGF010000065.1:0-10649 GCF_059091005.1 Arthrobacter sp. Y3223164 | reverse complement strand
GAGCTCCCGGGCCGCCTCCGCGCATTCCTGCACGGCGGAGAACTGCGGCCGGCCCACGGCCGTCATCATGCGGGTGGTGCACATGGCGCCGGGTCCCACGCCGACCTTGACGATGTCCGCGCCGGCTTCGACCAGGTCGCGCACGCCGTCGGCGCTGACCACGTTGCCGGCGACCACCGGAACCTGCGGGTCCAGGCTGCGGACCGCTTCGAGGGCGTCGAACATCTTGCGCTGGTGCCCGTGGGCTGTATCAACCACCAGGACGTCCACCCCGGCCTGCAGCAGCGCCTCGGCCTTGGCGCGGACGTCGCCGTTGATCCCGACGGCGGCGGCTACCTTCAGGCGGCCCTGCGGATCCAGCGCGGGGGTGTAGATGGTCGAGCGCAGCGCGCCGGCACGGGTGAGCGCGCCGACCAGCACGCCGTCGTCGTCCACGACCGGCGCAAAGGACGCCGAGGCCGAGTCGAACAGGTCGAAGGCCTGCCGCAGCGCAGTGTCCGCCCCGGCGTCGAACATGGAGGCATCAAGCAGCAGCGGGTGGGCCGCCATCACCGACTCCAGCGACGCGTAGCGGTCCACGCCCTCACAGTCCTCGGCGCGCACCACGCCCACGCACTTGCCGGCGTCGTCCACCACCGCAACCGCGCCGTGCGCGCGTTTGTCCATCAGGTGCATGGCATCGATCACGGTGTTGCCCGCGGTCAGCTCCAACGGCGTTTCGAAAACGATGTGGCGGTCCTTGATCCACCCGGTGACCTCTGACAGCACGTTCAGCGGGACGTCCTGCGGCAGCACGGCCAGCCCGCCGCGCCTCGCCATCGTCTCCGCCATGCGGCGGCCGCTGACGGCGGTCATGTTCGCCACGACCAGGGGAATGGTGCTCCCGGTGCCGTCGCCGGCTGACAGGTCCACATCCAGCCTCGACGTGATATCCGAGCGCGAAGGCACCAGGAAAACGTCCGAGTAGGTCAGGTCGGTCATCGGCTCGTTGATCAGGCGCATGGCTGCTCTCTTTCCTCGTCGCCGTGCAGGCCGGGGCGGCCAGGTGGCGCGGTGGCCGGTCGGGTAGGTGGGGCTGCGGGCCAGGGGTCCGGATCCGTTGTGTCCGTGCGCTGCCGGGGCTGCGCACGGAGGGCGGTCCGGCCGCCTGCATATTTCCCGGCTCCCCTGAAAGTCTAGGGCCGTCCGGCCGCGGGACGAATCGGCACGAAGTTCCCCCGCTTAAACGCTAAAGATTAGCCTGCGTTGGGAAAGTGTCATTAGACTGGCAACTGGTCCAGATCTAGTGCGCGGCAGATGCGCACTCGCAATTCCGCTGCTGGCCGGCAGGTTCGGAAGGCAGCCAAGGGAAGCGCGTGATCTGCAGGGCAAGCGGCAATTCACGGAAGAGGCGTATCACAAGTGCCAGAGCATCCCAACCTTCGTCTACCCGAAGAATTCGGCGGTAACGAATGGCTCGTTGACGAGATCTACGAGCAGTACCTCCAAGACAAGAATTCCGTGGACAAGAAATGGTGGAGCATCTTCGAGGCGGCCAACGGCGGCGACGGCAGCCCGAAAGACACTGCAGCTTCCCCGGCGGGCGCCTCCGCGCCTTCCCGCCCCGCCGCGGCTAATACCGCGCCCCAGGCCTCGGGCGAGAGCACGGCCACGGAGCAGGCCGGAACCAAGCCGATTCCCGCCGACAATGAGCCGGCCCCCAACACCTCCACCAACAGCTCCGCCGCCCCCGCCAAGCCTGCGGCGAAGGCCGAGCCGGCCGAGAAGGCCGAGAAGGCCGAGGCCAAGCCTGCCCCGATCCCCGCCCAGTTGCCCAAATCCGCGCCCAGCGCACTGGCCGAAGAAGACACCGTCTCCGTGCTGCGCGGCCCGGCCAAGGCCATTGCCACCAACATGGACGCCAGCCTGAGCGTGCCAACCGCGACGACGGTGCGCGCGGTTCCCGCCAAGCTGCTGATCGACAACCGCCTGGTGATCAATTCCAACCTGGCCCGCGCCCGCGGCGGCAAGGTCTCCTTCACCCACCTCATCGGCTACGCCGTGGTCAAGGCGCTGGGCCAGTTCCCCAGCCAGAACGTCCACTACGCCGAGATCGACGGCAAGCCCGCCGCCGTCCAGCCGGCCCACGTCAACTTCGGCATCGCGATCGACATGCCCAAGCCGGACGGAACCCGCCTGCTGGTGGTGCCGAACATCAAGCGCGCCGAAACCATGAACTTCTCCGAGTTCTGGCACACCTACGAGGACCTGATCAAGCGGGCCCGCGCCGGGAAGCTCACCGCCGACGACTACGCCGGCACCACGGTTTCGCTGACCAACCCGGGCGGCATCGGCACGGTGCACTCCGTCCCCCGGCTGTCCAAGGGCCAGGCCACCATTGTGGGCGTCGGTGCCCTCGAGTACCCCGCCGAGTTCCGCGGCGCCAGCGAACGGACGATCGCCGCACAGGGCGTCGGCAAGATCATCACGCTCACCTCTACCTACGACCACCGGGTCATCCAGGGTGCCGGCTCGGGCGAGTTCCTGCGCCTGATCGAATCGCTGTTGCTGGGCGAACAGGGCTTCTACGACGAGATCTTCGAAGCGCTGCGTATCCCGTACGAGCCGGTCCGCTGGCGCCCGGACAACCAGGTGGACGTCGACCTGCAGGTCAACAAGGTGGCCCGCATCCAGCAACTGGTGCACGCCTACCGCGTCCGCGGCCACTTGATGGCGGACACCAACCCGCTGGAGTACGTCCAGCGCAAGCACCCGGACCTGGACATCAACACGTACGGGCTGACCCTCTGGGACCTGGACCGCGAATGGGTCACCGGCGGATTCGGCGGCAAGGACCGCCTGAAGCTGCGCGACATTTTGGGCGTGCTGCGTGATGCCTACTGCCGCACCACCGGCATCGAATACATGCACATCCAGAACCCGGCCGAGCGGGAGTGGTTCCAGAACGAACTGGAACGCGAGTACGCCAAGCCCAGCCGCGAGGAGCAGTTGCGCATCCTGGGCAAGCTCAACGCCGCCGAGGCGTTCGAAACCTTCCTGCAGACCAAGTTCGTGGGCCAGAAACGATTCTCGCTGGAAGGCGGAGAGTCCCTGATCCCGCTGCTTGATGCGGTGATCTCCGACGCCGCCGACGACGGCCTGGACGAAGTGGCCATCGGCATGGCCCACCGCGGCCGGCTGAACGTGCTCACCAACATCGCCGGCAAGACCTACGCACAGGTCTTCCGCGAGTTCGAGGGCACCCAGGACCCCCGCAGCGTCCAAGGCTCCGGCGACGTGAAGTACCACCTGGGCACGGAAGGGAAGTTCACCTCCGACAACGGCAACGAGACCAAGGTCTACCTGGCCGCCAACCCTTCCCACCTGGAGGCCGTCGACCCGGTGCTCGAGGGCATTGCCCGCGCCAAGCAGGACCGGCTGGACAAGGGCGACGAGTTCCCGGTGCTGCCGATCATCATCCACGGAGACGCCGCCTTCGCCGGCCAGGGCGTAGTGGCAGAGACCCTGAACCTGTCACAGCTGCGCGGCTACCGCACCGGCGGCACCGTGCACATCGTGGTCAATAACCAGGTCGGCTTCACCACGTCGCCGCACGCCTCGCGGTCCTCGGTGTACTCCACCGACGTGGCAAAGATGATCCAGGCCCCGGTCTTCCACGTGAACGGCGACGACCCCGAGGCCGTGGTCCGCGTGGGGCAGCTGGCCTACGAGTACCGCCAGCGCTTCCACAAGGACGTCGTCATCGACATGGTCTGCTACCGCCGTCGCGGACACAACGAGGGCGACGATCCCTCGATGACGCAGCCGATGATGTACAACCTCATCGAAGCCAAGCGCTCCACCCGCAAGCTGTACACGGAGGCTCTGGTGGGCCGCGGCGACATCACCCAGGACGAAGCCGACCAGGCCCTGCGCGACTACCAGGAACGGCTGGAGCGGGTCTTCGCCGAGACGCATGCGGCGCAGACCTCGCCGATCCCGGTCATCACCAAGGACTCCGCCGCCGTGTCCGACCTGGAGCGCCCGCTCTCCCAGCAGACCGAGGACAGGGCCGATGTGCCCGCCGGCACCGCCGTGTCCGCCGAGATGATGGCCCGGATCGGCAAGGCGCACGTGGAAGTACCGGAGGGATTCTCCGTCCACCCGAAACTGAAGGCGCTGCTGGAGCGCCGCGAGCAGATGTCCCGCGAGGGCAACATCGACTGGGGCTTCGGCGAACTCGCGGCCTTCGGCTCGCTGCTGATGGAAGGGGTGCCGGTACGCCTTGCCGGCCAGGACTCCCGCCGCGGCACCTTCGTGCAGCGTCACGCGGTCTTCCACGACCGCGTCACCGGCGAAGAGTGGGCGCCGCTGAGCCACCTGTCCGACGACCAGGCCAAGCTGTGGATCTACGATTCGCTGCTGTCCGAGTACGCGGCCATGGGCTTCGAATACGGCTACTCGGTCGAGCGCCCGGACGCACTGGTGCTGTGGGAGGCCCAGTTCGGCGACTTCGTCAACGGTGCCCAGACGGTGATCGACGAGTTCCTCTCCTCGGCCGAGCAGAAGTGGGGCCAGCGGTCGTCGCTGGTGCTGCTGCTGCCGCACGGCTATGAAGGCCAGGGCCCGGACCACTCGTCGGCCCGGATCGAGCGGTTCCTGCAGATGTGCGCCGAGGACAACATGATCGTGGCCAACCCGACCACCCCGGCCTCGCACTTCCACCTGCTGCGCCGCCAGGCCTACAACCGTCCGCGCAAGCCGCTGATCATCTTCACCCCGAAGCAGCTGCTGCGGCTGAAGGCTGCCGCGGCCAAGGTGGAGGACTTCACCAGCGGCACGTTCCAGCCGGTCATCGGCGACGTTCAGGACCTCAACGGCCAGGACGTCGACCGTGTGGTGCTGGTCTCCGGCCGGCTCTACTACGACCTGCTGGCCGCGCGCCAGAAGAACTCCGACACCAAGACGGCGCTCGTCCGGGTGGAACAGCTCTACCCGCTGCCGGTTGACGAGATCAAGGCGGAACTGGCCAAGTACCCGAACGCGGAAATCGTCTGGGCACAGGACGAACCGGCCAACCAGGGCCCGTGGCCCTTCATGGGCCTGTACCTGCCCGACGCCCTGGACCGTCAGCTGCGCCTGGTTTCCCGCCCGGCCTCCGCTGCCACCTCCACCGGCTCGGCCAAGCGCCACGCCGCGGAGCAGGATGTCCTGGTCAAGAAGGCCTTTGAACGCCGCTAAGTAAGATGGCGGGCGGGGTGCCGCAGGGCGCCCCGCCCACTTTCGTTTAAGCCCGCTTCCTATCCGTCGAACCAGAAAGCTACCCGTGGAGCAACGCAGAATCAGGATCGCCGCCGTGGGTGATCAACTGCTGGCCGGAGTGGGCGACCCGCGCGCCCTCGGCTGGCTCGGCCGCACCTTGGCCCGGACCAACCCGGACCCAGCCACCCTGGAATCCTTCGTGCTGGCCTCGCCCAACGAAGGAACGGAGGAACTGGCCGGCCGCTGGCTGCAGGAAGCCGGACGGCGTTTCGATGACGGCTTCGAAAACCGGCTCGTCATCGGGCTGTCCGGCCGCGATCTCGAGCTCGGACTATCCACGGCGCGCAGCCGGCTCAACCTGGCGAACATCCTCGACGGAGCGGCGCAGCTGAGCGTCAAGGTCTTCGTCGTCGGCCCGCCGCCGGGACTGGACCCGGACCGCAACATCCAGCTGGCCGAGCTGTCCACCGCCTTCGGCGATGTCACCACCCGGCGCAAGCACGTCTTCGTCGACACGTTCACGCCGCTGTTGAACCACGAGCAGTGGCGCACCGACCTGGCCAGCAACGGAGGGGCCCCCGGCCAAGCGGGCTACGGGCTGCTGGCCTGGCTGGTGCTGCACCGCGGGTGGTACCCGTGGCTGGACCTCCCCGAGCCTTTCTGAGCGGGCGCGCAGGACACGGGCGTGCCGTGCAGGCCCTGAACACCGCCTCGGCGGGACCGGAAAACGCTCCGGTCCCGCCGTTCCGCTTTAAGGACGCGGTTCCGGCCCTTGCGGTCGCGGCAGTCGCGATATATCGTGTCCTGCATCACAAGATATATCGCGTTTAGAGCGGTTTATCGCCAGAGGCAGGACAGGCCATGAACGATACGTGGAGCATCGACGGCCCCCGGACGATCGACGTCGACGATGTCCGTTCGCTGCGGGCATCCATCGTGAAGGGGCGGCTGGACATCATCGTCCATGACGAGCCGACGGTCCGCGTCGAGGTCTCCGAGGTCTCCGGATCACCCCTGGAGATGACCCTGCGCAACGGCACGCTGGAGATCAGCCACGGCAAGGCCGGCGACGGCCCGCTGGGTTTCCTCGCCCGCCGCGTCAACCTGGTGCTTCCCGGAGCCCGGGACGAAGCGGTGATCAGTATTGGCGTTCCCCGGGATCTGCCCGTCAAGGCCGCCACCGTCAGTGGCGACGGCCTGGTGTGTGGCACCGCGGCCGGGGCGGATGTCAGCACGGTCACCGGGTCCATGATGGCGGACGACACGGCCGGCATGCTCACCGTCAATACGGTCAGCGGCGAAATCATCGTCCGCGAGCACAGCGGGAATCTGGTGGCCAAGAGCGTCTCCGGCGAAATCACCGCCTCGGGCTTCCTGGGCCATATCCGCGCCAGCACGGTCAGCGGCGACCTGGGTTTCGATTTGCACGGCGCCCCGGAGGACTTGGCCGTCAATTCCGTCTCCGGCGACGTTACCGTGCGCGTACCGGAGGAATGCGGGGTGGACGTGGCTGCTTCCTCGGCCACCGGCAGCATCACGGTGAACGACCAGAAGTTTTTCGGACTCTCCGAGAAGGTGAAAACCCGGATCGGGCCGGAAGGACCGGGGCTCACTATCCGCTCCACCACGGTTTCGGGCACCTTGGCGGTCTTCCACCGGGACAACGCCGGAAGCCAGGTCGGTTGATGACTCCGGTCTTCGCGCATGGCGCCTTGCGGCTCTACCTGCTCGCGCTGGTGGCGGAGGGCGACAAGCATGGTTATGACATCATCCGTGCCCTCAGCGACCGGTTCGGCGGCACCTACTCCCCCAGCGCGGGCACCGTCTACCCCAGGCTGGCCAAACTTGAGGAGGAAGGGCTGGTGATCACCTCCTCCGATGGCCGGCGCACGGTGTACAGCATCACCGACGCCGGGCGGGCGGAGCTGGCTGCCCGCCGGGAAGAGCTGGCCGGAGTCGAAGCCGACATCTCTGCCTCGGTGCGGCGGCTCGCGGACGAACTGCGGGAGGAACTGCGCAGTTCAATGAAGGGGCTGCGGGCCGACCTTGCCGCCTCGGCCGAGGCCGCCCGCACCAACGCCCGGAAGTCGCCGCGGGCGGCCGAGGCCGCCGGACAGCGCACGGTGAAGGAACTGGAACACCTGCTCAACGATTTCCGCGACGACGTGAGGGTGCACTTGCGCCGGCGGACCGCGGCCGGCACCGTGGACGAAGTCGCCGTGCAGACCATCAGGACCGTGCTGGAGCAGGCCAAGGCCTCCATCACGGCGGCCCTGCGCTGACCGCTCCGGGCCTTCCTCCGGTTAGGAGGTGGGGCAGGCATATGACAGACTGGTGCGCAGTTCTTTTTCGTCCAGCAAAGGAGGCAGCCCATGAGCAAGCGAGCACGCAAGCGCCGCGACCGTAAGCGCGGCGGCGCAAACCACGGCAAGCGCCCCAACACCTAAGCAGTCGCCAACAGCCCGCGCGGCTGAGGCTGCTGAGACAAGAACCCCCGCACCCGGTTTGGGCGACGGGGGTTCTTTCGTTGTTCCCTGCGCGTTCCCTGCAGCCAGGACGCGGCAGGCCCGTTACACGGTGTCGGTTTCCCTGATGTGGCTGATCCTGTCCAGAATCCGTTCCTTGAGCGTCTGTGGTGCGTGCTCCTGGCAGGAGCGCTTCACCACCGAGCGGATCAGGCACTCCAGGTTGTGTTCTTCGGCGCATTCGGGACAGCTGTCCAGATGCGCCTTAATCTCCGCTAGGTCATCGCGGGAGAGTGCGCCGTCGACGTACTCGTAGATCCGCTGCATCCGGTCGTCTTCGCAGTCGCCCAGTCCGTGGCAGTCGCTCATGTGCCGTTCTCCTGTTGTGTCCCCACCGCCGCCGCGGCGTTTTTCTTGTCCTTGGTGCCTGACATGCCACGTTCGTGCGCATAATCTGCGAGCAGTTCGCGCAGCAATTTGCGTCCCCGGTGCAGGCGGGACATCACGGTGCCGATGGGGGTGTTCATGATTTCCGATATTTCCTTGTACGCGAAGCCCTCCACGTCCGAAAAGTAGACGGCCAGCCGGAATTCCTCCGGGATCGCCTGGAGGGCGTTCTTCACGTCCGAGTCCGGCAGGTGGTCCAGCGCCTCCGCTTCCGCCGAGCGGAGCCCGGAGGAGGTGTGCGCGGCAGCCTGGAACATCTGCCAGTCCTCGACCTGGTCCGTGTTGGACTGCTGCGGCTCGCGCTGCCGCTTCCGGTAGAGGTTGATGTACGTATTGGTCAGGATCCGGTAGAGCCAGGCCTTCAGATTGGTGCCCGGCTTGTACTGGTGGAAGGCCGAAAACGCCTTGGTGTAGGCCTCCTGCACCAGGTCCTCGGCGTCGCTGGGGTTGCGTGCCATCCGCATCGCCGCCGAATAGAGCTGGTCCACATACTGCATGGCGTCGCGTTCGAACCGGGCACGGCGCTGGTCGGCGGTTTCCGTCTGGACGTCGACCTGATCCGGCTCCCCCGCCGTGGCGGGGTTGGCGCGGTCCTGGGTGGCGTCCGAATTCTCAGTCGTCATTGGCTCCCAGTCTACGCTGGGCTGCCCTGACGCCGGGGCGGACGCAGCGCCGGCAACCGGGCCTGCGCGGCCCCGTTCGGCAAGCGCTGTAGGCACAGGATCTCCCTCCGTTTCGACACCTTGCCGGCCGGAGACAACGCACCGGCCTTCCTCTCATGGCTAACCGCCGACGAGCCGCAACTATTCCCCGCCGGCCGCGGTAAACGGCCCCGCAAGGTGTGCGGTGCCAACAAAAGTGCCAGACTAGTGTCCAGTGCCACCTTCCCGGGGCCTGGCTCCGGGAAAGGCGCAGATCCTTCGACGCACGCTGACAGCCAGGAGGCTTCCATGTCAATCGTCCGCCTTGCCGCCCGCCCGCTGCTGGCCACAAGCTTTGTAGCTACCGGAATAGACCGTCTGCGCCACACCGACGAAACCGCGGTGTCCCTGCGGCCGCTGGTCCAGCAGACAGAATCCGTCCTTCCCGCGGCTGGCGCCCTGGCCGGGCAGGAGAAGCTGATGGCCCGCGCTATCGGCGCGGCCCAGGTGGGAGCAGGTGTGCTCTTGGGCATGGGCAAGTTCTCGCGGCTCGCGGCTGCCGTACTGGCCGGCACCACAGCCCTCAATACCGTGGTGGATTACCGCGCCGCCGATTCCGCAACGCCGGAAGCCAGGCGCACCCGCCGCAACCAACTCTTGAAGAATCTGTCCTTGATCGGTGCGGTCCTGCTCGCCGCTGTGGATACCAATGGCCGGCCCGGCCTGGTGTGGCGGGCCGAGCACCTTGCCGCTGACGCCCGGCGCAACGTCCGCTCCATCGGCAAAGACGCCCGCCGCAATGCCGGTTCTATCGGCCATGACGCCCGGAAGCAGCTGAAGAAGGCCGAGCGCGCGGTGCGCGAAGCCACGGCGGACGTGGTGGCATCCTGAACGCAATGCCCCACGCTGCCAACCACTGGCCCGCCCCCTTCGCGGAGCGGCCGATCGATGCAACAGTAGAAGTCCCCGCCTCCAAGTCCCTCACCAACCGTTACCTGGTGCTCGCCGCGCTGGCCGACGGCCCCTCCCGGCTGCGCTCCCCGCTGCACTCGCGGGACACCGTTCTGATGGTGGAGGCGCTGCGGTCCCTGGGGGCCGGCATCACGGAGACGGAGGGCGACGGCCGGTTCGGCCCGGACCTGTTGGTGGAACCGATCGACCCGGCGCGCCCGCTGGGAGCTGCCCGCATCGACTGCGGACTGGCAGGCACGGTCATGCGGTTCGTGCCGCCCCTGGCGGCGCTGTGCAGCGGCGCCGTGGAGTTCGACGGCGACCCGGCGGCGCGGCGCCGGCCCATGTCCCCCACCATCGACGCACTGCGCCGGCTGGGCGTGGACGTGGACGACCGCGGGCTCGGCAGCCTGCCGTTCCGCGTCACCGGCGCGGGTGAAGTGGCCGGAGGCCACCTGGCGATCGATGCCAGCGCCTCCTCGCAGTTCGTTTCCGCCCTCCTGCTGGTCGGTCCCCGTTTCCGCGACGGACTGCACCTCGAGCACACCGGCGACCGCGTGCCGAGCCTGGACCACATTTCCATGACGGTGCGGCTGCTGCGGGACCTGGGCGTGCGCGTCGACGACTCCACCCCCAACCACTGGGTGGTCTCCCCGGGCCCGATCCGTGCCTTCGATACCCGGATCGAGCAGGATCTTTCCAACGCCGGCCCGTTCCTGGCCGCCGCCCTGGCCACCCGCGGCCGGGTCAGGATCCCCAACTGGCCCACTGCCACCACCCAGGTGGGCGACGCCTGGCGGGACATCCTGCCGCGGCTGGGCGCCACGGTCACGCTGGAGGACGGCACCCTGACCGTCACCGGCGGCGCCTCGATCACCGGCGCCGACCTCGCCGACACCAGCAG
>NZ_JBNHGF010000064.1:0-10701 GCF_059091005.1 Arthrobacter sp. Y3223164 | reverse complement strand
GCCCGACACCTCCAGGCCGGGGATCTCGGACGCACCGGGCGGCGGCGGGTAAACGCCCAGGCGCTGCTGGACGTCGGCGCGGTTCACTCCCGCGGCGGCGACGTCGATCACCACCTCGCCCTCGGCTGGTTGCGGTGCTCCGGTCTCCCGCATGTTCAGGACCTCGGGTCCGCCTGCTCCGTCGTAGAAAACCGCCTTCATACCAGCCTTTCGCCTTGTCCGGGGCATCAAAACCCCGGTGCCTGCGCGCTTTGCCCGGGTAGACCCCTCCGTGTCAGACTACAAGGTAAGGAAGGTTGTCCGAGCGGCCGAAGGAGCTGGTCTTGAAAACCAGTAGGCGGTAACCCCGTCTCATGGGTTCAAATCCCATACCTTCCGCTTCCAGCAGGTGTCCGGGCCGTTTCGCCCGGGCACCTGCTGCATTTGGCTCCCACACCGGGCCGCGGTCCCGGTCCCGCCGGGCGGATGGTCCGGACGCCGGCCATCCGGCGTCAAGTATTCTGGCCCGGCGCTCCCCCGGTATACCCTCGGCTAGGAGTCGTTCGCACCAAAGCTTGAGGAGTCCACCCGTGCCCAGCCAGCCAGCACCCGTCCGCCGCCCCCTCAAGGCGGCCACCGCCGTCGTCCTTCTGGCGCTGCTTAGTGGCTGCGGGGGTGAAACGGAGGAACCGCCGCGGGATGAGTCCGGTGCGGTGACGGAGGCCGCCGCGGCCGGCGCCTACGCGATCAAGGTGGGCGACTGCCTGAACAATCCGGACACCGACCGCCTGACCGAGGTGGAGTTCGTCCCGTGCGACCAGGCCCACGAGCTGGAGGCGTTTGCCGCCAGCAACCTGCCGGAGGGCGATTTTCCCGGCGACAAGGAAGTGGCGGCCAAGGCCGAGGAGTTCTGCGTGGCCGAGTTCGAGGCCTTCGCCGGCATCCCCTACGACGATTCGGCACTGGAGCTGACCTACCTCAACCCGACCGAGGCCAGCTGGACCGGCGAGGAGGACCGGGAGCTGCTGTGCCTGCTCGGCGAGGAAGGCTCGAAGCCCGTCACCGGCACGCTGAAGGACGCCCGGCGCTAACGTCCCGGCCGTCGCCCCGGAGGTACCTTCCCGGTGGTAACTGCGGCTAGGTAGCTCCGGCTAGCGTCCCAAAGCTAGCTACCCGGACGTCGTCCCCAAAGCTAGCTACCCGGACGTCGCCCCGGCCTTCCTGTCAAGAGCGGGAGCCGTTCCTCGGCGAATTTAAACGTTCTTTCGCAGAAGTCTTCCACTGCTTCTGGCCCTCGGGTAACCTCCCGTTCATCCGTGCCCGCTGGACTGGGGGCGGTGCGCCCTGTGCACCGTGCAACCAGCTGTGCCGCAGCCCTTCCCTGCGGTCCGAGGAGCATTACTTCCACCTGAGAGATAGGGCCACATGGCTACTTCATCACCGAAGACCGCGCTGGCGGCGGTCCTGACGGCAGGGTTGGTGGCGGCGCCTTTCGCCGCGTTACCTGCGCACGCGGCCGACCCGGTCGAGCTGAACCTGCTGAGCATCAACGATTTCCACGGCCGGATCGACGCGAACACCGTCAAGTTCGCCGGCACCGTGGAGCAGCTCCGCGCGCAGAACCCCGAGGGGACGCTGTTCACCTCCGCCGGCGACAACATCGGCGCCTCCGTCTTCGCGTCCTCCACGCAGCAGGACCAGCCGACCATCGATGTGCTCAACGCCCTGGAATTGGCGACGACGGCGGTGGGCAACCACGAGTTCGACGGCGGCTTCGCGGACCTGACCGACCGCGTGGCGGCCGCGTCCGACTACCCGCAGCTGGGCGCCAACGTGTACCGTGCCGGCACCACGGAGCCGGCCCTGCCCGAGTACGAGCTGGTCACGGTCAACGGCGTGAGCGTCGGCGTGGTCGGAGTGGTCACGGAGGAAACCTCCTCGCTGGTGTCCCCGGGCGGGATCGCGGACCTGGAGTTCGGCGACCCGGTGGACGCCGTCAACCGGGTGGCGGCCCAGCTGACCGACGGCGAAGGCGACGAAGCCGACGTCATCATCGCGTCCTTCCACGAGGGAGCGAACACCAACACCGATCTGGGCGGCGCGGTGGGCGCCAGCGCCGTGTTCAATCGGATCGTTAACGAGACCAGCCCGGACGTGGACGTCATCTTCAACGGCCACACCCACCAGGCCTACAGCTTCGACGCCCCGGTCCCGGGTGCGGAGGGCAAGACCCGGCCCGTGGTGCAGGCAGGCTCCTACGGCGAGAACATCGGCCAGGTGCAGCTAAGCTATGACCCCGCGACGGACGAGGTCGTGGCGCACACCGGGGCCGTGGTGCCGCGGACCAAGACCGCGGACGGTGACCTGGCGGCCGCGTACCCGCGGGTGGCCGAGGTATCCTCGATCGTCCAAGCCGCACTCGAGCACGCCGCGGAGGTCGGCGCCCAGCCCGTCGGCTCTGTCACGGCCGACATCACCACTGCGTTCCTGCCCGACGGGCCGGATGCCGGCACGGAACCGGACCGCGACGACCGCGCCTCGGAATCGACGCTGGGCAACCTCGTCGCCGACTCGCTGCTGGCGTCGCTGTCTACCGCCGAACGCGGCGGCGCGGAGATCGGCGTGGTGAATCCCGGCGGCCTGCGCAACGAGCTCTACTACGCGCCCGACGGCACCGTCACCTACGCCGAGGCCAACGCGGTGCTGCCCTTCCTGAACAACCTGTGGACCACCACGCTGACCGGCGCGCAGGTCGAGGCCATGCTGGAGCAGCAGTGGCAGCGCACGGCCGCCGGCGACGTGCCGAGCCGCGCCTACCTGCAGCTTGGCCTGAGCAAGAACGTCAACTACACCTACGACCCGGCCCTGCCCGAGGGGGAACGCATCACCGGCGTCTGGGTCAACGGCGAACCGCTGGACCCGGAACGCGGCTACCGCGTGGGCACCTTCAGCTTCCTTGCCCAGGGCGGCGACAATTTCCACATCTTCAACGACGGGACCGACACCCGCGACTCGGGCCTGGTGGACCGCGACGCGTGGATCACCTACCTCCGGGGCAACAGCCCGCTCTCCCCGGACTTCGCCCGGCGCAGCGTGCAGCTCACCGGCGCGCCGGAATCCGTCAGTCCCGGCCAAAAGGTCAGCGTGCAGGTGGCCAAGCTGGACCTGACGTCGCTGGGCGCCCCGGTCACCACCGAGGTGTCGCTGGCCTACGTCGACGCCGCCGGCACCAGCACCACGCTGGGCACCTTCCCGGTGGCCGACGGCGCTGCCTCCCTTGAGTTCACCGCACCGTCCGCGCTGGACGGCGGCTACTTCACATTGACCGCGGACGCGTCCGGAACCACCTTCCGGCTGCCCACCACCCTTATCGCCGGAGACACCGGCGCCGACCATGTAGTGATCAACGAAGCCTATTTGTCCGGCGGCAGCGCCGGCGCGGCCTACCGGAACAAGTTTGTGGAGTTGTACAACCCCACGGACGCCGACATCAGCCTCGACGGCTGGTCGCTGCAGTACCGCTCGGCCACCGGCACCGGAAACCCCAGTGCCGTGGCAGAACTGTCCGGCAGCATCAAGGCCGGCGGACACTATCTGGTGCAGGCCAACTCCAACGGCAGCAACGGCGAGGACCTGCCGGAGCCTGACCTGGTGACCGGCATGGCCCCGTCCGGCACGAGAGGCACCCTGGTGCTGTCGAACCAGGCCGGTGCGGTGGCGGACCTGGGCACCGGCTCGGTCGTCGACCGCGCCAACGTGGTGGACCTGTTGGGCTACGGCACCTCGAACACCTTTGAAACCGAAGCGGCCCGGGCGCCGGACAGCAACCAGGACGTGCGGTCGCTGAACCGCGCCGAGGGAACGGACACCGACAACAACTCCGCGGACTTCAGCCTCAGCGAAGACATCACCCCGCAGGGCGCCGGCGGGGGTGACGGCGGTGGCGATCCCGTACCGCAGCCGCGGTCCGTGGCCATCGCCGACATCCAAGGCACCGGCACGCAGTCCCCGCTGGCCGGCCAGACCGTGACCACCCGGGGCGTGGTCACCGCCGCCTACGCCACGGGCGGTTTTGACGGCTACTACCTCCAGACGGAAGGCACCGGCGGCGACACCGACGCGGCAGCCCGGGCGGCGTCCGATGCCGTCTTCGTCTACTCCCCCGCCACCGTCGGCCAGGTGAAGGCCGGCGACTTCGTGGAGGTCACGGGCAAGGTCAGCGAGTTCCACGGCCTGACCGAGCTCACGGTGGCCGCCGACGGACTGAAGCAGCTCACCGAGGCGGCCGCGGCCCCGAAGGCGGCCGCCATCGGGTGGCCCGCCACCGACGACGAGCGCGAGAAGTTCGAGGGCATGCTGCTGGCTCCCCAGGGCGGCTTCACCGTCACCGACAACTACTCCCTGAACCAGTACGGTGAAATCGGCCTGGCCGCCGGAAACTCCCCGCTGGTGCAGCCGACCGCCGTCGGAACCTACGGTTCGGACGCGTTCTGGGCCGAAACCGAGAAGAACGCAGCCCTGGCCGTCACGCTGGACGACGGCTCAAGCGTCAACTACCTGGGCTCCGACGCCAACAAGGACATCCCGCTGCCTTACCTCTCCGCCGAGGATCCGGTTCGGGTGGGGTCCCCGGCCACATTCACCACCAACGTCGTGCTGGATTACCGGTTCGATCTCTGGCGTTTCCAGCCGCTGGGACACCTGACGGTGGAGAACGCGGAAAGCGTCCAGCCGGCGTCGTTCCAGAACACCCGCACTGATGCTCCGGAACAGGTCGGCGGCGTGAAACTGGCCTCCTTCAACGTGCTGAACTACTTCACCACCACCGGCGATCAGGTGGCGGGATGCGGTGCCTTCACGGACCGCGACGGCAACCCGGTCACGGCCCGGAACTGCGACGCCCGCGGCGCCTGGGACGCGGCGAACCTGGAACGCCAGCAGGACAAGATCGTGGCAGCCATCAATGCGCTGGACGCGGACATCGTGGCGCTGGAGGAGATCGAGAACTCCGCGCAGTTCGGCAAGGACCGCGACGCCGCCCTGGCCGCGCTGACCGAGGCACTGAATGTGGACCTGGGCGACACCCGCCACCACGGCAAGCATTCGGGCAAGGGGCCTCAGCACGGCGGGTGGGACTACGTCCGGTCGCCGGAGGAGCTGCCGGCGCTGGCGGATGAGGACTTCATCCGCACGGCCTTCATCTACAAGAAGGACGAGGTAAAGACGGTGCGGGAGTCGGTGATCCACAACGACACCGCAGCCTTCGCCAACGCCCGCAAGCCGCTGGCCCAGGCGTTCAAGGCCAAGAACGGCGCCTCGGATACCTTCATCGTGATTGCCAACCACTTCAAGTCCAAGGGCTCCGGCCCGAAGTCGGGCGAGAACGCCGACCACGGCCAGGGCGCCTGGAACGCCGCCCGGACCGCGCAGGCGCATTCCCTGGTGGACTTTGCGGATCGGCTGCAGGAACAGTTCCGGACCAACAAGGTGCTCCTGACCGGCGATTTCAACTCCTACGCGAAGGAGGACCCGATCAGGGTCCTGACCGACGCCGGGTACGTCGACCAGGGCGCCAAGACCGGCGAGCACAGCTACAGCTTCGGCGGCATGGTCGGTTCGCTGGACTACATCTTCGCCTCGCCCGCCGCGGACGCGAAGGTCGAGGGCGCAGACATCTGGAACATCAACTCAGTGGAGTCGATCGCGCTGGAGTACAGCCGGTACAACTACAACGCCACCGACTTCTATGCGCCGGACCCCTACCGGGCCAGCGACCACGATCCGATCATCGTGGGCCTGGACATGGGCAAGGACAAGGCAGCCGGCAGCGTCCGTTAGACAAACAAACGCGTAGGCCCTCCCCCGCCGGGGAGGGCCTACGCGCGTCCATGGCCGGGGTCAGTACCCCGGCACCCCGCTGGCGACCACGTCGGTGCCCGCCTGTGCGGGGCCGGCCAGGCTCCTGTTGTCTGCCGCGGCCAGGATGGCGCGCGCTATCCGGTCCGCATCCTGCAGCGTACGGCCGCCGGTGTCGCCCGGCGCCCCGGCCTCGGCGGCGATCGACGTGCCCCACTGGACCGAGGACAGCTGCAGTCCGATCACGTACAGGCTCCGGGCCGGATGGCCGTTTCGGTCCAGCGGACGGTAAGGCGGCAGCGTCACGTCCAGGCCCGACGAGGTCACCGGCTGTCCGTTGGGCCCGATCATCAGCCTCGGCCGGACCAGGCCGTCCTCGAGCATCCGCCGCAGCAACGGAGACCGGTTGTGGGCCACCCGGTTGGCCGGCATCATCGCCTCCACCAGGTACGCGCCGGTGTATTCGGCGCCGTCGACCCACGGCGACGTCACCCGGAACCGGCCGCTGTCCGGGTCCACCTCGTAGACCGGTTCCGGCCCGGCGAACCGGACGATGCCGGCCCGCGCCAGGGCGGCCAACTGCTCGATGCGCTGGGCCGGCGGTCCGCTCGCCAGCCCTTCGACCAGCGGTTCGAACCAGCCGCGCAGCTCGGCAAGCCACGATTCCTCCGTGATGCCGCCGTCGGCCACAATCTTCTTCAACAGCGAGCGCCCGGCGTTGAGTGCCCCGATGGCCATCTTGAGCGGATCGTCGGTACCGCGGGCGGAACCCATGGCATCGGCATCCAGATAGTCCAGCACGGCCTGCTCGTAGTCTGCCGCGGAGGCAAACTTGCGCCCGTTGAACGGCTTGGCCAGTGCCTCCACGTCCAGCAGCCGGTGCCCGGCGACCCGTTCCGACAGGTAGGCCCCCGCCCGCACCAGCAGGGTGCGGCTGCCCGGCTCCGTCTTCTCCGCCAGCAGCCGCTCCAGCCCGGCCAGCAGCTCCTCCGGCGGCACGCTCAGGCACTCCGGTTCCACCCGCGCGAGCGTGGAGTAGTAGGCCCAGTAGACGTCGCGGTGCAGCATCGGCCACAGGTCATGGTCGAAGCCGGGCTGCACGCCGGCTTCGGCATACAGGCTGGCCGCGTGCGTGGTGAAATGCCGCAGCTCCACGCCAGCCGGGATGTAGCTGTCGATCCTGGCCTTCGCCCGGTACGGCGTGCCCCGCCGGGAGCCGGCCACCAGCCGCGGTTCCTTCCCCGAAGGGACGTAGCGCAACGGCTCGGTGTCCGTCGCCGGGAGGAACCTTCCGCCGCGGCCTTCGGTGACCTGCACCATCAGGTCGAAAAAGTTCAGCCCCATGCCGCGCACCAGCACCGTGCGGCCGGGCGGGAGCCTGTCCCAGTCCACGTCGGCCGGCACCCTCGGCGGCAGGTAGTTCAGGCCGTGCCGGGCCGCTGCATCCTGCAGCTGCTGCTGCTCCGGATTCAGCGCGGCGGGAACGTGCCCCAGGGCAAGCACCACGGCGTCCGCCGCCACGGTGGCACCGTCGGCCAGCTCAAGCTGCCATTCGCCGTCGTGCTCCGAGAGACCGGTGGCCTCCGCCGAATGCACGGTGAGGGACACGTCCGCCCCGGTCCGGGCGGCCAGCTGCGCGAAGGTCCAGGTCAGGTAGCGCCCGTAGAGTGCCCGGCTGGGAAAATCGGCCGGCCCCAGCGCAGCGGCCTCCTCGCGGTCGTCCTGCGGCACCTCGGGAAAGCTGCCGGCCGCGACCGCGGAGCGCCAGGCCTCGAAGGTCATGCCCGCCACCGGATCGGGGCCCACCTGTGGGGTCCCCGGGGCCGGCACCACCGTGGGGAACAGGCAGGGGGTGTTCATCAGGAACAACCGGGACTGGCCCGGCTGCCAGACATGCCCGGCGCCGGGAGGATAGGGATCGATCAGATGGATCCGCAGCCGCGCCCCGCCGTGGGCCCGGTGGTTGGACAGCAGCCGCTCCAGCACGGAGGTGCCCCGCGGGCCGGCGCCCACGATCGCCACACGGTAACTGCCCGGATTGTCCATCCGTCTAGCCTACGGGTTGGGAACCGGCTCCCCGTGGCGGCATGCCTAGGATGGGTCCATGGCCAAGGACACCGCGCATCTGCCCCAGGACGACTTCATCTGGCTCGAGGACATCTACGGCGACAAGCCCCTGGAGTGGGCGAAGGCACAAAACCAGCGCACCGAGGCCAAGCTCGTGGACGACTCGTTCACGGCGCTGGAGGCGGGCATTCTGGAAGTCCTGGACGCGGAGGACCGGATCCCGCCCGTCATCAAGCGCGGCCCGCACTACTACAACTTCTGGCGGGACAAGGCCAATCCCCGCGGCCTGCTGCGCCGCACCAGCTGGGAGAGCTACCTGACCGATTCCCCGGACTGGGAGGTGCTGCTGGACGTCGACGCGCTGGCCGCCGCCGAGGGCGTCGACTGGGTCTATGCCGGTTCGTCCTTCCTGCGCCCGGCCGACGGCACCAGCTACCGGCGTGCCATGCTGCGGCTCTCCCCCGACGGCGGCGACGCGGTGCGGCTGCGCGAGTTCGACGTCGAGGACCGCGCCTTCGTGCCCGGCGGCTTCGACATCCCGGTGGCCAAGAGCTACGTCTCCTGGCTGGACGAGGACCGCATCCTGCTGGGCACCGACTTCGGCCCCGGCTCGCTGACCACTTCCTCCTACCCGCGTACCAGCCGCATCCTGCGCCGCGGCCAGGCTCCGGAGGCTGCCACCGAGTACTTCGACGTCCCCCAAGACCACATGCTGGCCCAGGTGGGCCACGACTCCACCCCCGGCTTTGAACGGGACGTGGCGGTGGACGTCATCGATTTCTTCAACTACCGCACCTACCTGCGGCGCGACGGCGAGTGGCTGCCCATCGACGTTCCCACCGACGTGAACGTGGATCTCCACCGCCAGTGGCTGCTGCTGCGGCCGCGGGACGACTGGGAACTGGACGGCACCGTCCACCCGGCCGGGTCCCTGCTCGCCGCCGATCTGGAGGCGTTCCTGGCCGGCGACCGTTCCCTGCAGGTCCTCTTCGCCCCCGACGCGGCAACCTCGCTGCAGTCCTGGAGCTGGACCCGGAACTACCTGCTGCTCAACCTGCTGCAGGACGTCTCGTCCCGGATCCTGGTGCTGGATCCGGCCGCGCAGTGGGCCGCCTCCGAACTCCGTGACTGCCCGCCGCTGCACGCCGTGGATGCATCCGGGGTGGACGACGACGAATCCGACGACTACTGGCTGGTGGCCACCGGCTACCTCACCCCGTCGACCCTCTCGCGCGGCACCATCGGTGGGCCGGCACTGGAAGTCAAGGCATCGCCGTCGTACTTTGACGCCTCCGCCTACGAGGTCCAGCAGCACTTCGCCACCTCCAAGGACGGCACGCAGGTCCCCTATTTCCAGGTGGGCCCCAAGGATCTTGCGTACGACGGCGGCAACCCGGTGCTGCTCTCGGGTTACGGCGGGTTCGAAGTCGCGCGTACGCCCGGCTACAGCGGCACGGTGGGACGGGCCTGGCTGGAACAGCGCAGCGAGGAGGGGCGCGGCGGCGTGTACGTGGTGGCCAACATCCGCGGCGGCGGCGAGTACGGCCCGGGCTGGCACCGGGCGGCGCTCCAAGCCAACCGGCACCGCGCCTACGAGGACTTCGCAGCGGTGGCGCAGGACCTGATGGACCGCAGGGTCACCCGCCGGGAGCGGCTGGGCTGCGCCGGCGGATCGAACGGCGGCCTGCTGGTGGGAAACATGCTGACCGGCTATCCGCACCTCTTCGGCGCGGTGTCGTGCGGGGTGCCGCTGCTGGACATGGCCCGCTACACCCGACTCTCCGCCGGTTACTCCTGGATCGCGGAGTACGGGGACCCCGAGGACCCGGCACAGTGGGAGTTCATCCGCACCTTCTCGCCCTACCACCTGCTCCAGCCGGGCACCGAGTATCCCGACACACTCATCTGGACCGCCACCTCGGACGACCGGGTGGGCCCGGTGCAGGCCCGCAAGATGGCCGCCCGGATGCAGGAACTCGGGGTCGAAAACGTCTGGTTCCACGAAGCCCTCGAGGGCGGACACGCCGGCGCCAGCGACAACAAGCAGACGGCCCGGTTGCAGGCGCTCTCGCACGCGTTCCTGTGGCGCGCGCTGACCGGCTGAGCCGTTCGCGGTTTTGCTCTTGGCCCCGGATTCTGGGTAGTCTTGTGTGGCTAGCAATAGCGTATGGAGACGTGCCAGAGCGGCCGAATGGACTTCACTGCTAATGAAGGGTCGGGGTTAAACTCGACCGGGGGTTCAAATCCCCCCGTCTCCGCGTCAACTCCCCCGGGAAACCGGGGGAGTTTTTGCGTCTGGGCCTCGCGTTCCGGCGGCCCGGCCGCTTGATGAGGGCCCGCCTCCTCCCCGCCGCGGCGTCACGGCCGCGCAGGCCCGAACCAGCGGGCGAGCGCGTCATCCAGTCCCGACTGAGTTCCGTCCCCCGTCCACGCCACATGCCCGTCGGGCCGGATCAACACCGCGGCCGGCGCGCTGACCGAACCGATGACGGGAAGCTCCCACCCGCCGTCGTACCTGGCGTCCACCAGTTGCACCCGGTCCGCCCACTGCCCCAACCCGATGCTGCCCGGCGCGCCGAGGTTCAGCAGCACCGCGCGGGCTTCATGCAGGAGGGTGAACACCCGCAGCGGGCCCCTGGCGGTGACCAGGTCGAGATCGGGCATGCGCCGCCCGAGCAGCGGGTGCCCCTCGCCGAGGTCGTAGCGGACGTCCAGGCCGGAGATGAGTGCAGCCAGCCGCTTCCGGGCCTCGTCGATCGTGAGCAGTCCGGCCACCGTGTCGGCCAAGGCGCCGACGCG
>NZ_JBNHGF010000063.1:0-10917 GCF_059091005.1 Arthrobacter sp. Y3223164 | reverse complement strand
CGCCTGCGCGGCGTGCTGGCCAAGGTGCTCGGCGGCCGCGTCGGCGCCCCGGTACCCTATCGGGACCTTGCCGGGGCCATCGAGGTTAAGCGCGCCGTCCTCGCCCCCCACGGGTTCGACGCCCGGTTCTCCGCCCTCTGGCGCCGCTACAGCTACCGGATCGCGGACCGGGCCGAGACGTGGGACCCGCTGTCTCGCAACACCACGCTGTGGCACAAGCACGCCGTCGACGTCGATCTCCTGAACCGCGCAGCCGCCAAGCTCCTGGGCATCGGCGACTTCCTGGCGTTCTGCAAGCCCAGGGAAGGCGCCACCACCATTCGGGAGTTGCAGAAGTTCGAATTCGCCCGAGGAGCCGACGGCGTTGTCACGGCCACGGTGCAAGCCGACGCGTTCTGCCACAACATGGTGCGTGCCCTGATCGGCGCATCGTTGTTGGTGGGCAGCGGCGAGCAGGCGCCGGAGTGGCTGCGCGACCGGATGCTGGCGAAGGTAAGGGACTCGAAGAGCAAGCTGGCTCCGCCGCACCCGTTGGTGCTGGAAGAGGTGCTCTATCCCGACGGCGGCGAACTGCTGCTCCGGGCAGAGCTGACCCGGGCAAAACGCGCGGATCCGGACGAGGGGTGAGGGTGGTTGCTTCCGGCGGTTCCCCCATAAGCCGCCGGAAGCCATAACCGGTGATTCCGGATCCCCCAGCAGGTCCCTTGGACCGTGGGCATAACTCTTGCACGGTAGCCGCCGTCAGCTCAAGAGTTTCAGACGTCTGACTTCTTCAGCCGTTACCGCCGTGTCACGCGATCGGGGGGTGAAGCTAGGCGGCCTGCGGTGTCAGTTCGGCACGGAGCGGCCAGTCCTGGCCTTCCAGAATGACTTGGGCGCTGACGCCGGTGTGCACGTTGACCACGATCGGGGCCATCAGGTTCACGGTGGTGCCCGATTCGCCGGGGTTGGCCACCACCAGCACCATGGCGTCCTCGGAGGCATTGAGGTCCAGGGCGGCACGATCGTCGTCGGAAATCACGGGGGTGTACTGGTTCAGGTAGGTCGCCGCGTCCAGGACGAAGAGGCGCTTGCCCGGTTCGGCCACGGGCTGCAGGGAGTACAGGCCGGCCGCTCCCGCGATCTCGTCGAGGGTGAAATCGACCAGCGGTGCCAGTCCCGGGGGAGGGGCCACGAAGGTCAGCGCGGCGCTCATCGCAGGAAGTCCATGAGCGTCGGCTGCAGCACCCGCGCGGTTACCTGCAGGGCGGCCTGATAGGCCACTTCCTGCATCTTGAGGTCCAGGATGACCTTTCCGATATCCGGATCCTCGATTCCGGAGCGGCGGGCTTCAAGCGAAACAGCTTCGTCCAAGTTCGTCTCCTGGGCTTTCAGGATCTGGGCGTGGCGGGTGCCGACCTCGGCGCGGGCGTTGATCACCGTGTTCAGCCGGGCGTCGATGTCGTTCAGGTGGCTGCTGATGTCGACTCCTGCCCGGAGCTTGGACGTCAAGGTGTCGATCAGGGCAAACACGGAGTTGCCGGCACTTCCGTCTGCCGGGTCGCTGCCGAAGATTTTCGCGCCATCAGCGTCCGCTCGAACTGTCAGGTCGGGGCCAATCCGACGATCAACCGTAGAGTCGGGGCCCATGAAGGTGTATGTTGCCGAGCCGTCGGCGTAGGCGAAGACCGCTGCGCCATCCGAATTGCCCGCAAACACGCTGCGACCCAGGTACTTGGTGTTGGCGGCATCCAGCAGGCTTCCCTTGATGCTTTCCAGTTCGAGCGCGATGGCTTCGCGGCCGGTGGGGGACACCGATCCATTGGTTGCCTGGATGGTCAGATCCCGGGCCTTGTTTAGCAGCGAAGTGACATTTCCGAGGGCTGAATCCGATGTAGCCAACCAACCGTTGGCATCATCGATATTGCGCTTGTACTGCTCGTTGGCCCGCAGATCCGCACGGGTCCGCATGGAATCGGCGGTGCCCGTCGGGTTGTCCGAGGGGCGGGCAATCAGCGACTCTCCGGCGGCCAACTCCTGCAGCTTGGCAATACGCGCCATATTGTCCTGCAGGTTGCGCTGGGCGAAGCTGCTCATCGTTTGGTTGGTGACTCTTGAAATCATGGCTACCTCCCGACCAATCCGGTGCGGTTGATCAACGTATCGAGCATTTCATCAATGGCCGTCATCACCCGGGCCGCGCCCTGGTAGGCGTGCTGGTATGTCAGCAGGTTGACGTTCTCTTCGTCCATGTCCACGGACGCGTTGGACAGTTGCAACGTCTTGGCGGACTGGGACGCGATGTCCGCGAGGTTGGACTGCTGCAGCTCCGTCTTTGCGGCTACACCGATGGTGGTGACAATGTTCTCCCAGACGCGATCCGGTGAGCCTGCCCGAATGCCGATTTGGGACAACTCGTCGGCGATGGAGCCATCAAGATTTCCCTTCGCGGGATCACCCGCCTTGAGGCCGTCTACCGTTTTGATCGCAACGGTCAGCGCCAGCGCACCGGGGGGCAGATTGGGATCAAAACTGAAAAACTCCGGTGCGGGATTCTCGCCGGGCGCAGTCTTCGCGTAGACGTTGTTCACCGAGTCCTTCAACGTGGTGGCGAAAGTGTCGTAGCTGCCGGCGGCCTTCTTCAACGGGCCATCGTCCTCACCGTTGCTTAGCATCGACAACGCCCCAGCGATCTCGCCGCCTCCGAGCACAACCGGCATGCTTTCGCGGCTATCGCCTTCCCATTTGAGGTGAACGCCTTTGGTGCCGGAAATATCCGTATCCGAGTCCGCTGTAACGGCGATTCTTTGGGCGCTGGAACCAGTGACAATCGCATTCCCGCCGATCAGCACATCCACCTGCCCGTCGCCGCCGTGGCGAACCGTGGCTCCGGTGAGGGCAGCCAGCCGTTCGGTCAGCAGGTTGCGGTGGTCCATCAGCTCGTTGGCGGACCCTCCGTTGGCGACGGCAAAACGAATCTTCTCGTTGAGGTTGGCTACCTGGGACGCAGCGCCGTTGACCTCCGCGGTCATCGTGTCCACATCGGAGCGCAGGCGGGAGAACTGCTCGCGAACCTCCTGGTAACCGCGCTTGACCATGTTGGCCAAGATGTTCGCCTCTTCCAGCACCACCGCGCCGGCGGCGCCGTCATCCGGCCGGTTCGACAGGGCCTGCCAGGAGGCCCAAAACTCCTGAAGCTGCGTCGAGATGCCGTATTGGCCCGGCTCGCGCAACGACGCTTCCAGGCCGGACATCGTATCGGCGCGCACTGCAGAATACCCGGCGACACCGGCCGAGAACCGGACGCGCGTGTCCAGGTGCATGTCACCCAGTCGCGCTATCGCGTCCACCGAAACGCCCTGGCCGATCTGCACTCCGCCGGTCAGCAGCCCGGTGCGGTCAAGGGCGCCGATGGACGACGTGCTGACCCGCTGGCGGGTGTAGCCCTCGGTATTGGCGTTGGCGATGTTCTGGCCCACCACGTTCAACCCTTGGCGGGCGGCCACCAGACCGGTGTACGCGGTGTTCAGGCCGCTGAAGGTACTCACTGCGAAAACCTCAGATCGTTGTGTCGAACAGCTGGGAGCGGTTGCCCGAAAGCCCTGCCGTCCCCTGTGCGTCGTAGGTCCCGGCATCGGGATTGAAATTGGCCAGCGTTTCCTGGGTGGACCGGGCAGCCGCACGCAGGAACTTCTCGTTCACGTCGCGCAGTTCGCGGATCTGCAGGGTCAGCTGGGTCAGCGCCTGCAGATGTCCCGTGAAGATTTCGCCCCATGGCCCCACCGGAGCCTGTTCGGTCAGCTCCCGCAGCGTGGCGCCGTCCGGCGTACCCCACTCCCGGGCCAGGGCGGCCACCTCCACCGTGCGGGCCAGGCCGGCGTCGCGCAGCCTCTCCAACACCTGTTCCACCTCCCGGGTGGCGTGCTGCAGCCACCGGGACTTGCCGGCGGTCAGGAGCAGCTGCTCCTCCTCGAGTTTGAAGACCAGCAGTTCAAGAAGTTCGCGTTCGTGCCACAGCATGGCGGACAGTTCATGGGCTCCCATGTCAGGCACCTCCCCTGGTTGATTCTGCGGACACAACCCCCGCGGGTCCGCGTCAAAAAGCCGCACTAAATGAACAAGAAGTAACGGCATGGCTACATTCCTATCTATCGGCAGCACCACCCCCTTGCGTTAGGAGCAATTGATGGTAGGTTTCACCAAGAGATGAATCGTTCTTCCGGGGCCGCACCCCTTGGTAGCTGGGATGGTTTGTCCACGTATTTCTGGGCACGGAGGGGGACATGTCAGTGAATCGTGCTGACCGCAATGCACTGGTGGTTGAAAACCTCCCGCTCGTCGGATACCTGGTCTCCGAAGTGTGTGCCAAAGCCACCCACCTCTCCCGCGACGACCTCGCCTCTGCCGGCTCGGTTGCCCTCATCACCGCCGCCGACGCCTTTAATCCGGATCTCGGCGTCCCCTTCGGTGCCTTTGCCCGCCGCCGCATCATCGGCGCCTTTGCCGACGAGATGCGTGCCATCGACTGGGCTCCCCGCTCCGTTCGCAAGCGGATCAAACAAACGCTGTCCGTCCGCGAAACCCTGACGGCCGAACTCGGCCGCTACCCGAGCGTCGACGAGCTTGCCGCCGCCCTCGGGGTGGACCGGGAGACCGCTGAGGCGGCCATGGATGATGCCTCCCGCACCGTCTCCGCCCTGGATGACACCACGGCCGAATTCCTGGTCTCCGAGACGGTGTCGCCCGAAGGCTCTCTCCTCACCGAGGAGCGGCTCGCCTTCCTGAAGGCCGCGGTCCACCACCTTCCCGCGAAGATGCGCTACATCGTGGAGCAAATCTACTTCGAGGACCGCACCGTCAAGGAGATCGCCGAAGAGCTCGGCGCTACCCACTCGGCCGTCTCCCAGCAGCGCTCCGAGGCCATCCGCCTCCTCCGGGACGGCCTGCACACCCACTATTCCGACGACGACGGTGCCGGCCATGTGCCCGAGTCGCGGATCGCTCCCTCCCGTCGGAAGGCGTACCTGACTGCGCTGGCCGATCAGACCATCGGCGGGATTACACGCTTCGCCGCCACGCAGCCACGGGCCGCGGTTTCTTGACCTGTTCGCAGCAGCCGGCCCCGGCGGCCCGCACCGCGAAAAATACTTTGCACTTCTCCTAACGGATCCTCGTAATCCTCCGATAGCTACAAGTGCCAGCCCATGGACGGGCCGGTGAATTTGTACCATCTCATGGAGGAGTTTCATCATGGCTTTCGCCATTAACACCAACGTTGCGGCCCTGAACTCGTACCGCAACCTCTCGAACACCCAGAACGACATTTCCAAGTCCCTGGAGAAGCTGTCCACCGGCCTGCGCATCAACCGCGCTGCCGATGACGCAGCCGGCCTGTCCATCTCCGAGGGCCTGCGCTCGCAGGTCAACGGCCTGAACGTTGCCGCCCGCAACGCCCAGGACGGCATCTCCGTCATCCAGACCGCTGAAGGTGCGCTCACCGAGGTCCACTCCATCCTGCAGCGCATGCGCGACCTGGCAGTTCAGGGTGCGAACGATTCGAACAACCCTGAGGCCCGCACCGCCATCAAGAAGGAAGCTGACCAGCTGGGCGCGGAGTTGAACCGCATCACTGAGTCGACCACCTTCAACGGCATCGACCTGCTGAAGGGTAGCCTCGGTAACTCAGGAGCGAGCCTCAAGTTCCAGGTTGGCGCGGCAGGCGACGCGAACAACGCCATTGAGGTGACCTTGGCCGATGTAACCACTGCTGTGGGCGCCCTGGCCGGTGCTGCCGCGGCTGGGGACTTCGACGTGACGGGCCACGACGCCGCGCAGGGCACGATTGTCAAGATCGACACCGCCATCTCGAACATCTCCGCCCAGCGCTCCAACCTTGGTGCTTCGCAGAACCGCTTTGAGACTGCGATCAAGAGCATCAACATCTCTGCGGAAAACCTTTCGGCTGCGGAGTCTCGTATCCGCGACACCGACATGGCTTCGGAAATGGCTAAGTTCACCAAGAACCAGATCATGTCCCAGGCCGGCACTGCGATGCTGGCTCAGGCCAACCAGATCAACCAGGGTGTGCTGCAGCTCCTCGGCTAAATCCGGGTAGCTAACGGCTGAATGCGGCCCGGCAGCGAGGCGAACGAATTGGACCTCACACTCTTCGCTGCCGGGCGTCAGCATTTCTTCTAGTAAACAGGCTTCTTTCAGGAGGAACTCGCGTGGCGTTTTCGATTGGCGGCATGGTCAGCGGTTTGGACACCGCCACCATGATCAACCAGCTCATGCAGTTGGAAGCGCGTCCGCAGTCACTCCTGAAAAACAAGGTCTCCGGCACTCAGACGCTGGTGAATGCGCTCCAAGCACTCAACACACGCATCGCCGATGTCGGAAAAACGGCCACCGAGACGAGCAAGGCCAACGCTCTTAACATCCACTCAGGCACGAGCAGCTCTGAGAAGGTTTCAGTAGCCACGGCCGAAGGAGCTTCCGCCGGCGCTATCGACCTGGAAGTTGTCCAAGTGGCAAAGGCCCAGGTTTCGGTTTCGTCCCTGCTCAGCGACTGGCCGGAGAGCGCCACAGTGCTCACTATCGCCCTCAAAGACGGCCAGGTAAAAAAAGAGATTGATACCCAAGGGATGACGCTCGACCAGGTCGTCACCGCCGTGAACGAATCCGGCGCCGGGATTACCGCAACCAAGGTGTCGGTGGGAAGCGATCCGGCGAACCCGCAGTATCGGCTGCAGTTGGCGTCAAAGGAGACAGGAGCCGCTGGCAACTTCATTGTGATGCTCGCCGGGGACGCCGCGTTTTCCACGACGGACGTTCAAACCGCGCAAGATGCTCGGGTGTCGATTTGGAACGGAATGCAGGAAATCTCTTCATCCTCGAACACGTTTACGGACCTTCTGCCCGGTGTGAGTGTCACCTTGGGGGCTGACGCGGTTTCCGGGGATAAGTCGACCGTCACGATCACGCGTGACGACGAGGCCGTCAGTGCCAAAGCCAAGGCGCTGGTTGACGGCTTGAAGGATCTGTTCGCCTTCATCTCCAAGAACTCATCCGTGAACGTCTCCACGTCCACCGGGTCAACGACGACCAAGGGCGGAATCTTCACAGGGGACAGCAGCGTCCGCGATATTCAGCAGCGCATGATGACCGCTGCGATCAGCCCCATCGACGGACGGTCGCCGTCGGAAATAGGCATCAGCATCACCAAGGACGGCTCGATTGAGTTTGACGCCGAGAAGTTCGGCAAGGCGATGACGGAAGACTCCGCGTGGGTCGAGAAGGTGGTCCAGACGATCGCCGGTCGCGTGGCTAGTGCTGCGACGGATGCCTCGGACAAGTATGACGGCGCCATCACCAAGCGAATCCAGGGCCAGGAATCACTGGTCCGCAGCATGAATGGCCAAGTTGCCGAGTGGGATACCCGGTTGGCGATGCGCCGCTCCACGCTGGAGCGTACCTGGGCCCAACTTGAAGTAACGCTGAACGGCCTGCAGTCGCAGGGGGACTGGCTCAACTCGCAGCTGGCCACCCTGCCCTCATGGGGGAGCACGAAGAAATGACACTGACATACGGGCCGGGCTTCGGAGCCCAGGCCAAGCGCAACCAGTTCCAGCGTGACGCGATCATGTCTGCCACGCCCGCCCGGCTGTTGACCATGTTGTATGACCGGCTGCTCTTGGACCTGAACCGGGCGGAGGCCGCGCAGCAGAACCAGCACTGGTCGGTGGCGTCCGAGAACTTGATCCACGCGCAGGCCATCGTGTCCGAGCTGATGTCGTCGCTGAAGACGGACGTGTGGGACGGGGGAGAGGGCCTGAAAGCGCTCTACACCTACACGCTGACCGCGATGATGAACGCGAACATCCACCGCGATGCGGCCCGGACCCGCGAATGCATTGAACTGTTGCAGCCGCTGCGCGAGGCCTGGCACGAGGCCGCCGGGCAGCTACCGGCACAGCCGGCACGTGGCGTCGGCCTCGGCGGCGAACTTGGCATTGCCTGACATGCCGGAGGGCGACATTTCCGCGCTGGAGCGCTGGACAGCCGTGCTGGACGAACTCGAACTGGCTCTCGCCGAGGCCGCCGGGACCGGAGGCCATGGCATTGGACTCACCGAACCGGCCGAGACCGGGAGCCACGCCAGCGGACTCACCGGAACTGCCGGGACCGAAGACCAAGGCAGCGGAGTCACCGGAACTGCCGAGACCGGGGTCGGTGGCAGCAGACGCACCGAAACGGCCGAGACCGGGGTCCAGGGCAGTGCGCTCGCCTACGCTGCGGACCCCGGGGACAAGACCGTTAAAGCGGCGGTGAGCAGCCCGCGCACCGCCGTCGCGCGGTGGAAGGCCCCGCAAGGGCTGGGGCCGATTCCGGACGAGCTGGTGGAGCGGGCGACAGAGCTCGCCGCCGCGCAGCAGGCAGTAATACGTGAATTGCGCGCCGAGATGCGGCAAAACCGCCAGGAATCGGCGCTCTTGGATGCCGTCCCCACCTCTGGTACTTCGGGTCGTTCCGTCTACCTCGACGTAAACGGTTAACCAATCTCAAGATTTACCTAACGACTCCCGTCTCCGTGCCGATAACTGGTTAGTGAGCACGGATCGCTCACAGAACAGGCCATGGATCGGCCGCCCACATGCCAGTAGTAAGACGGGTCTTTGCTGTGTTCGAATCTGTGACGGGGGCTGCCATGCAGAGCGCCCTGGACGGCCTCGCCATGCGTCAGCGTGCCATCGCCAACAACATCGCGAACGTCAATACCCCCGGCTACCACGCGCAGCGCGTCCAGTTCGAGGATGCACTGGCCACATCGGTGGCCCGCGGGAACGGCAGCGCCAGCGCCACGATGGAACGCTCGCTGGAGCCCACCCGGCTCGACGGCAGCAACGTCAACCTGGACACCGAGACGCTCTCCAACATTGAAACAGTGCTGCGCTACCAGTTTGCAGCCCGGGCCGCCGAGAGTCCTTTCAGCGGCGTCCGCACGGCGATGAGGACCAACTGATGACTTTCGACGCCATTGGAATCGCCGGCACCGGCCTGACCGTTCACCGCAAGTGGCTGGACGCCGTCTCCGACAACCTCGCCAACGCGAACAACGCCACCAGCACCGACGGCGCGGCCTTCCAGGCGCGCTACGTGATCGCCCAGGAAGGCCAGGGCGTCTCCGGCGTGTACGTGGCCGGGGCCGAATTCGGCGAGGCCGAGGGCCGCATGGTCCACGAGCCCGACCACCCGCTGGCGGATGAGGACGGCTACGTCCGCTACCCGGACATCGACCTGTCCCAGCAGATGGGCAACCTGATCCTGGCCCAGCGCGGCTACCAGGCCAACGCGGCCGTGGTGGACCGGGCGAAGACGACCTACGAGGCCGCCCTCCAGATTGGACGCAACTGATGCCGCTCTCTTCCATACCGCCGATCCAGGGCGTCGCCGGCACCGGTTACCTGCCGGCCGCCGAAGCTCCGCAGGCCACCAACGGCGTCGGCTTTGCCACCTCCCTCACCGGTGCCATCGACAACCTGCAGCAACTGCAGTCCACGTCCAATGAACTGGCCATCCAGGCCGTTACCGGCGACCTGAACGACATCCACAACGCGACCCTGGCCTCCACCCGCGCCGCCGTGACGCTGGAGCTCGTGGCAGCCGTCCGGAACAAGGGCGTTGACGCCTTCAACGAGATCATGAGGATGCAGGCCTGATGCCCGGCAAGGTCTCCTCCTGGTTCTCGCGGCTGGGCAAAACCGTCAGCGAGTTCACCGTCGCCCAACGCACCATCGCGATCATCGGCATCGCCGTCGTCGTGCTCGGCGTTGCCGCCCTGACGACGTGGGCGTCCAAGCCCTCCTACACGCCGCTGTTCTCCGGGCTGGCCGCGGCCGACGCGAACACCATCGTGGAGCAGCTGCGCACCGACGGCGTGCCGTACGAGTTGACCAACGGCGGCGGGACCATCCTGGTGCCGGAAGACAAGGTATACGACCAGCGGCTCAAGGCCGCCGCGGCCGGCCTGCCGAGCTCGTCCACCGGCGGCTACTCGCTGCTGGACGACATGGGCGTGACGTCCTCTGAGTTCCAGCAGTCGGTTACCTACAAGCGGGCCTTGGAAGGCGAACTGGCCTCCACCATCGAGGCGCTCGACGGCGTCAAGACCGCCTCCGTCCGGCTGGCCATCCCGGAGGAAACGGTCTTCGTCTCCGAGAAGGGCGAGGCGACCGCCTCCGTGTTTGTGGACACCGAAAAGACCACCCTGTCCGCCGACCATGTCCAAGCCATCGTTCACCTGACCTCCGCCTCGATCGACGGCATGAAGCCGGAAAACGTCGCCGTCATCGACGCCGCCGGCACCGTGCTCTCCGCGGTGGGGGTTGGCGCCACCGGCTCCGCGGACAAGCAGGCCTCCGACTACGAGGAGCGGGTGCGCGCCTCGGTGCAGAGCATGCTGGACCGCGTGGTCGGGCCCGGCAATTCCTCCGTGGTGGTTGCCGCGGACATGAACTATGAGTCCGCCGAGCGTGTGGAAGAGACCTTCACGACGCCGGACGGCGCGCCGGCCCTGAACGAGTCCGCGCAGATCGAAGAGTACGAGGGGACCGGCGGGGGAGCGGCCGGTGTGCTGGGCCCGGACAACATCGCCGTACCGGGCAACACCGGCGGCGACGGGACCTTCACCTCCGAGTCGGAGACCAAGAACAACGCCCTGAACAAGGTGACCGAGACCCGCGCCATCCCGGCCGGGGCGATCAACCGCCAGACCGTGTCCGTGGCCTTGGACGCCGACGCCGCCGGGGCCCTGAACGTGGCCAACATCGAGGGCCTGGTGACCACCGCCGCCGGCATCAACGCCGACCGCGGGGACGAGGTCACGGTCGAACTCGTGCCATTCAACACCGCCGGCGCGCAGGAGGCCGCCGAGGCGCT
>NZ_JBNHGF010000062.1:0-11018 GCF_059091005.1 Arthrobacter sp. Y3223164 | reverse complement strand
GCGCAAGGAGCGGGGCGGCGGACCGCCAGCGCCACGCGCCGTAGCAGGGCAGCAGCAGCGCCACGCCGATCGAGGCATCGACGAAGAACCCGCCGCCGCCGTCGAAAGCCGGCGTAAGCAGCAGCAGGAAGACCAGGGCCTCCTGCACCAGCAGCACGGGCCAGGCCCAGCGGGAGTGGAGGCCGAACAGGAAGACCGTCAGCAGGCCCACCGACGCCTGCAGGTAGCCCACGGAAACCAGCGCGCCGGCAGGACCGTCCAGGACCTTCAAGGCCATGATCCAGTCCATGCCGCCGCCCTCCCGTCAGCTGGTTATGCGGCCCGTCCCGCCGAGCCGGGACCGGGAGCGGCCGGACGACCGGGAGCGGCCGGACGCCCCGGATGCACCGGCGCTAACCGGTGTTTGCTCCGCACCGGCCGCCGCAAGGCCGCCTGCCAGCCCAGGTAACCAAAGACCTGGAGTCCGGCCGCTATCGCGCCGTACAGCGAGACCCAGACCGGTGCGTCCCGGATGGCGGAGAGGAACATGGTGGACAGCGAGAGCGCAACGCCCAGCCACCACGACTGCAGGATGCCGTGGGCGAAGCCCAGGTACATGACGGCCGGGAGTGCGGCCAGCAGGGCGTTGAACAGGTACAGGGGGCCGATCTCGGCAACCGGGGTGACGCCGGCGAACCCGTTGAGCAGGAACAGCAGCAGCAACAGCCCAGCGCCGATTCCCCACTCACGCCCGTGGGCGGAGCGGAGCGGGACACGGACGCCTTCCCGCCGGTACTGGGTCCACTTCCACAGGCCGTAGAGGGCAGCAGCCAGCACAAAAACGGTGCTTGTGTTCAACCGGCCGTAGGGGATCCCGGTGGCCAGCAGCACGGCGGTAGCGGCCACCGGCAGCAACCAGGCCCACGGCACGCGGTAGGCGAACAGGACAATGGCGGCGATCGTGAGCGCCATGCTGAGCGCCGAGACCCACCCGAACTCCCCATCCATATCGATCACGTCCCCATAACATCGAATGGTGAGGTCAGCCTAGCAGGGGAGGACGGCGAATTCAGCAGGTACGCCGGCTCCGTCGGGCGGCCGCGGATCCGCGAGGGTGCGGCCGGCGCTGCCGCCGGGAATCAGGCGTTGGTGCGGGCCGGCGCTGCGCCGGGAGTCAGGCGATGACGCGGGCCGCGGCAGGCAGGTGGAGGCCGTCGAACATCATGGCGATCAGGTCGTCGGCGAGCTTCTGCGGGGACAGCGATCCGCCCGGTTTGTACCACTCGACAATGGAGTTGATCGTGCCGAACAGCAACCTGGCCGTGGTCCTCGGGTCGATGTCCCCGCGCAGGGAGCCCTCGGCCCGGGCGGCGTCCACCAGGTCCGCCACCTTGTGGTCGAACGCGCGCCGGCGGTCCAGCGCGTCGCGTTCGATCTCGGTGTTGCCGCGCAGGCGCAGCAGCAGGGTGACGTAGGGCAGTTTTTCGCACAGGACCTGGACGGTGCCGCGGAGCACGAACTCCAGGCGCGCATCCGCCCGGCCGGCGGAAGCCGACGGGTTTTCGAGCACGCCTTCCAGGCTGCCGAGGGCCTCATCCAGGGCCAGGCGCAGCAGGTCGCCCTTGGAGGGAACGTGGTGGTAGATGGCGCTCTTGGAGATGCCCAGATTCTCGGCGAGGATGCCCATGGAGGTTGCCTCGTAGCCGTGCTTGTTGAACACGGCGACGGCGACGTTCAGCACCGACTGCTGGTCGTAGCCCGGGCGGCCGCGGCGGGCGGTCTCCTGGGTCCTTGTTTTCGCCATTGTCCTATTCTCCCACGACCGTTAGGTCAGTTATGCGGCGGGCGGTGCCTGCACAGGCCTGCTGCCGCCCGCCGCTCCCACATCCGTCAGGCGTTGTCGCGCAGGTCGTAGACCCTGCGCAGCTTGCCGCTGGACCGCGCGAGGGTGCCGGGGTCCGCAACCACGATCTTGCAGCTGGAGCCGACGTGGATCTTGATCTGGCGCTGCAGCTCCCGGGCCGCTTCGGTTGCCTTGGCGGGGGTGCAGTCTTCGCGGCGTTCGATCTTGACGGTGAGCTCGTCCATCCGGTGCGGCCGGCTGATCTCCAGCTGGAAATGCGGGCTCAGGCCGGGGATGCGCAGGGCGATCTCCTCGATCTGGGTGGGGAAGAGGTTCACGCCGCGCAGGATGATCATGTCGTCGGAGCGCCCGGTGATCCGGCCGATGCGGCGCATGTTCGGCCGCCCGGTGCCGGGCAGCAGCCGGGTGAGGTCGTGCGTGCGGTAGCGGATCACCGGCATGGCCTCCTTGGTCAGCGACGTGAACACCAGCTCACCGGACTCGCCGTCGCCCAGCACCCGGTCGGTGAGCGGGTCGACGATTTCCGGCCGGAAGTGGTCCTCCCAGATGGTGGAGCCGTCCTTGTAGTCCACGCATTCGCCGGCGACGCCGGGGCCCATGACCTCGGAGAGTCCGTAGATGTCGCAGGCGTCGATGTCGAGCTTGCCTTCCAGCTCGTGGCGCATCTCATCGGTCCACGGCTCGGCGCCGAGCACGGCGACCTTCAGCGACGTCTTCGCGGGATCGACGCCGGCGTGCTCCATCGCGTCCACGATGGTGAGCAGGTAGGTGGGGGTGCAGAGAATGGCGTCCGGTTCGAAGTCCTGGATCAGCTGGATCTGCTTCTCGGTCTGGCCGCCGGACATGGGGATGACGGTGCAGCCGAGCTTCTCCGCGCCGTAATGTGCCCCGAGCCCGCCGGTGAACAGGCCATAGCCGTAGGCATTGTGGACCTTCCAGCCCTTCTTGACGCCGGAGGCGCGGATGGAGCGCGCGAACAGCGTCTCCCAGTTCTGGATGTCCCGGCGGGTGTAGCCCACCACGGTGGCGCGGCCGGTGGTGCCCGAGGAGGCGTGGATCCGGGCCACTTCCTCCTGCGGCACGGCAAACATGCCGAACGGGTAGGACCGGCGCAGGTCTTCCTTGTCCGTGTAGGGGAACTTGGCCAGGTCGGACAGTTCCTTGAGGTCCTCCGGCCGGACGCCGGCGTCGTCGAACTTCTGCTTGTACATGGGCACGCGCTCATAGGCGTAGGCGACCGTGTGCTGCAGGCGCTTCAGCTGGAGGGCTTCCAGCTCGTCCCGGCTCATCAGCTCCTCCGGGTCGAGGGTGTCCTCGGCGGCGGGAGTGGTCTTGCGGGCTTTCGTACCGGTGGTGGTCGTCATGGGAACGGTCCTTTAATGCGGGTCGGGCAGTGCTGTCGGTGAAGGCTGGGGGCGTCGCTGTCCGGAGCTGCGGCGCAGTCAGGGCTTTCGCTGGTTGCGGGCGGGGTTGGGGACGGTGCGGGAACGGCCGCGGAATTCGAGCAGAACGTCGGCACCGCCGTCCGGTTTCTCCTGGGTGACGGTGATGTCGTACAGGCCGCTCCGCCCCGTCTGGTTGACCAGCCGGGCGGTCGCGGTCAGCAGCCGGCCGGCGAATCCCGGGTTGAGGAAATTGACGTCGACGCCGGAGGCCACCGTGATGGTGCTGCCGTCGCCGTCGGGGTCGTTGCAGGCCAGCGCGAAGGCCACGTCGGCGAACGCGAACACCATGCCGCCCTGCGCCATGCCGAAGCCGTTGAGCATCTCTTCGCGCAGCCGCATCTCGATCACGACGTCGCCAAACTCCGCCTTCACGACTTCCACGCCCATCCAGCGTGCGGCCTGGTCGTTGACGAAGGCCGGGTGCACGGGCCGTTCGCCCGGCTGCAGCTCGTTGCTTTCCGCCGGAACGTCCCGGGAAGTGTCGACGTCGATGTCCGTCATGGAAGCCCCTCGCTGTTCATTACCGAATGTTCATTAGGTAATCCTGATTTGTGATTCAAGTCAAGGCGGCCGGGGATCGCCGGGCGGGTTAGGCCAGCTCGGTGGCGCCGATCGCGTCGAGGGCGAAGGCGTAATCCCAGGCCCGGTCCTTCCAGGCCTCGTACCGTCCGGACGCGCCGCCGTGGCCGGCGTCCATCTCGGTCTTGAGCACGATCGGTTCGGTGCCGGTTGTGGCCTCCCGGAGGGCCGCCACCCACTTGGCCGGCTCCACGTACAGCACCCGGGTGTCGTTGAAGCTGGTGACCGCGGCGATCTTCGGATACGCGGCCGGCCTGACATTCTCGTAGGGCGTGTACGACTTCATGTACGCGTAGGTCTCGGGGTCCGTGATCGGGTTGCCCCACTCCTCCCACTCCAGCGCCGAAAGCGGCAGGTCCGGGTCCAGGATCGAGGTCAGCGCGTCGACGAAGGGCACCTGCGCCACGATCGCCGCGTACTTCTCCGGCGCCAGGTTGGCGACGGCGCCCATCAGCAGGCCGCCGGCGGAGCCGCCCATGGCCGCGATCCGTCCCGGATCCGCCCAGCCCGAGGCCGCCAGCCACTCGGTGGCGGCGACGAAGTCCGTGAAGGTGTTCTTCTTACGCAGCTTCTTGCCGTCCTCGTACCAGTGCCGGCCCATCTCGCCGCCGCCGCGAACGTGCGCCACCACGTAGACCACGCCGCGGTCCAGCAGCGACAGCCGCGCCGTGCTGAACGCCGGGTCCATGCTCACCTCGTAGCTGCCGTAGGCGTAGACCAGCGCCGGGTTGCTGCCGTCACGCGGCACCGAGGCCTTGCGGACCACCGACAGCGGAATCCTCGTGCCGTCCGCCGCGGCCGCCCACTCCCGCCCGGCCACGTAGTCCGCCGGGTCGTAGCCGCCGAGCACCGGCGTTTCCTTGCGCAGGTGCAGCGTGCCGGTGGCCAGCTCGTAGTCGTAGATCCGCGGCGGCGTCAGGAACGAGGTGTAGGCCAGCCGGATCACCGGCGCCTCGTAGTCGGAACCGCCGACGCCGGCGGTGAACAATTCCTCGTCGAATGCCGGCTCCGCCGGGGCAGCCTGCCCGGCCGTGCCCAAACCGACCAGGGGCAGCACCTGCACGCGCTCGATGGTGTCCTGGCGGATGGACAGCACCATATGGGTGGCGGTCACCCCGGCCCCGTTGACCCGCACGGCGTCGTCGTGCTCCACCACGGTGTCCCAGTGCTGCTCGGCCAGGGGCTTGGAGAACTCCGCGAGGTCGGCCAGCGAGACCATCGAGTTCACCGCGTCCTTGTTGTGGGTCAGCAGCACCTTCTCGGCACCGTCCAGCAGGAACGGCTCGGCGTCGTACAGCACCCGCTCGCCGCGCGGGATCAGCGTCCGCAGCCCGGCTTCCGGGTCGGAGAAGTCCAGCAGGCGCGTCTCGGAGTATTCGGAACAGCCGATCCCGATCACCAGGTGCCGGCGGTCGGAGGAGAGCTCGAACCCCATCCACATGGCCGGGTCGTCTTCCTGGTAAATCACGACGTCGGAGGCCGCCGGCGTGCCGATGGTGTGCGCCTTGATCTGGAACGGGCGCCAGGACTCGTCTACCACCGTGTAGAACACGCGGCTGCCGTCGGGATCGAACGCCAACGAGTAGAAGACGTTCTCCACGACGTCGTCCAACAGGTCGCCGGTGTCCAGGTCCTTGATCCTCAGGGTGAAGCGCTCGTCGCCGGCGAAGTCGGCGGCGTAGGCGTAGAGGCTGCCGTCTACGGTCACGGCAGAGCCGCCCAGCGAAAAGAACGGCTTGCCCTCGGCCTCGGCATTGCCGTCCAGCAGCACCTGCTCGCCGGGCACGGGCCGGCCGGCGTCGACCTGCGGGGGAGTCCAATCGGCTGCCCGGTCGCCGGTGTCCGCGGCCCGGACCCGGCACTGGATGCCGTACTGCTTGCCCTCTTCCATCCGGCCGTAGTACCACCAGCCGTCCTTGCGGACCGGAACCGACAGGTCCGTTTCCTGGGTGCGGTTCTTGATTTCATTGAAAATGGCCTCGCGCAACGGCTGCTGGTGCCCGGTGACCGCCGCCGTGTAGGCGTTCTCCGCCTCCAGGTGCGCAACCACCTCCGGGCTCTCCTTGTCCCGCAGCCACTCATAGTTGTCCACGAAGACGTCGCCGTGATGGGAGCGCTCGACGGGAACCTTGCGGGGCGACGGCGGTTCCGGCAGGGCTGCGGGGGAGGAGGCGGGGACGGTTTCGGCGGGGCTGTGCGTCATGCCACCAATATATAGAGCCCGCCCGCCCCGCCGGACGGGTTCGGCTGAGGGTGGAAGCACCGGGCCGGAAGTTATCCCGGCTGATCCCTGACGGCCGCCCTTGGCCTTGACGGTTGCGGAAAATGCGCTATATCCTGAACGAACGGTCGGTAATTATTTCGCGGCCGGATTTCGTACAGTGAGGTGACCATCGTGGCAACGCAGACCCAGGCCGGCGACTCCCAGTTGCACGCCGTGCCGTCCCCCGAGGACGAGGCCGGGAAGGCCTACTTTGACAAGATCATTGCCGAGGACTCCCGGATCGAGCCGGCCGACTGGATGCCGGAGAAGTACCGCAAGACACTGGTCCGCCAGATGTCCCAGCACGCGCACTCCGAGATCATCGGCATGCAGCCGGAGGCGAACTGGATTACCCGCGCGCCCAGCCTGAAGCGCAAGGCCATCCTGATGGCCAAGGTGCAGGACGAGGCCGGCCACGGCCTGTACCTCTACTCCGCCACCGAGACCCTGGGCACGCCCCGGCACGTCCTCAACCAGCAGCTGCTCGAGGGCAAGGCCAAGTACTCCTCGATCTTCAACTACCCGGCCAACAGCTGGGCGGACATGGGGGCCATCGGCTGGCTCGTCGACGGCGCCGCGATCGCCAACCAGGTGCCGCTGTGCCGGGCCTCCTACGGCCCCTACGGCCGGGCCATGGTACGGATCTGCAAGGAAGAGTCCTTCCACCAGCGGCAGGGCTTCGAGATCCTGCTGGAACTGGCCAACGGCACCCCGGCGCAGAAGCAGATGGCCCAGGACGCGGTCAACCGCTTCTACGCCCCGGCGCTGATGATGTTCGGCCCCACGGACACCGACTCCCCGAACTCGCAGCAGTCGATGGCCTGGAACATCAAGCGCTTCTCCAACGACGAGCTGCGCTCGCGGTTCGTGGGGATGATCCAGGAACAGGTCAAGGTCCTGGGCCTGACCCTGCCCGATGACAAAATCCGCTACAACGAGGAAACCGGCATGTGGGAGCACGGCGAACTCAACTGGGACGAATTCTACGAAGTCCTCGCCGGCCGCGGCCCCTGCAACGCGCAGCGGATGGAACGCCGCCGCGAGGCACACGAGAACGGCGCCTGGGTGCGCGAAGCAGCAGCCGCCTACGCGGACAAGAAGGCACAGAAAGCACAGGTGGCCTGAATGGCAACTGGAGACCAGACCGCAATGGCCCGACCCGTGGAGACGGCGACGGCGGAAGCCGCGTCGTCCGACAAGCAGCCCTGGCCGCTGTGGGAAGTATTCGTCCGCTCCTCGCGCGGGCTCTCCCACGTGCACGCCGGTTCGCTGCACGCCCCGGACGCCGAGATGGCCGTGCGCAACGCGCGGGATCTTTACACCAGGCGCAACGAAGGCGTCTCCCTCTGGGTGGTGCCGGCGTCGGCCATCGTGGCCAGCGATCCTGACGCGAAGGGCGAGTTCTTCGAATCGCCCAAGGGCAAGGACTACCGCCATGCCACGTACTACACGAAGAGCGAAGGGGTGAAGCACCTGTGAGCGGCGAAAGCGCCACCCGGATCACGCCGGGCAACGCCCTGCGCCCGGAGGACATTGCCGCGCAGGTGACCGAAGGCACGAAGGCCAGCCACGACGTCGGCGAGTACGCGTTGCGCCTCGGCGACGACGCCCTGATCCTGGCCCAGCGGCTGGGCTGGTGGATCTCCCGCGCGCCGGAGTTGGAAGAGGACGTCGCGCTCGCCAACATCGCGCTGGACCAGATCGGCCACGCCCGGTCGTTTCTGACCTACGCCGGCTCCGCCTGGGGCAAGTCCGAAGACGACCTGGCTTACTGGCGCGGGGAGAACGAATTCCGCTCCAGCTACCTCGTCGAACAGCCCAACGGCGACTTCGGCAGGACGATCGCCCGCCAGTTGGTCATCGCCACGTACCAGCACGAGCTGTACTCGCGGCTGGTCGATTCACAGGACGAGACCCTGGCGGCCATCGCGGCCAAGGCGCTGAAGGAAGTGGACTACCACCGCGACCACGCGGCGCAGTGGACGCTGCGGCTGGGCGACGGCACGGAAGAGTCGCACCGGCGCATCGCCGCCGGCTTCCTCTCCATCTGGCCCTACGTGGAGCAGTTGTTCCTGGACGATGAGCTGATCGACCGGCTGCCCGGCATCGCGGTGCGGCCCTCGGAACTGCGCGAAGGCTTCGACGCCTTCATCGCGGACGTCTTCGCGGAGGCAACCCTGGAGGTCCCGGACGTCCAGCCCGCCATGACGGACAAGACCCGCGTCAAACACAGTGAACACCTGGGCTACCTGCTGGCTGAGATGCAGGTGCTGGCCCGCGAACACCCCGGCGCCACCTGGTAACCAGGCCGGCCATCGGAGTAACGGAGCTATTCATGTCCACCAATACGGCCCAACGGCCGGCAGGAACCGAAGCGGCGCGCGTCTGGGACGTCGCGGCCACCGTCTGTGATCCGGAGATCCCCGTGCTGAGCATCGAGGACCTGGGCATCCTGCGGTCCGTGTCGGTGCTGGATGAAACGGACGACGGCGGGCGGCCCGCCGTCGAGGTGACCATCACCCCGACCTACTCCGGCTGCCCGGCCATGGACGCCATCCGCGACGACGTCGTCGCCGCGCTGGCGTCCGAGGGCTACGCCGACGTCCGGGTGAAGCAGGTGCTGGCCCCGGCCTGGACCACGGACTGGATGACCGCCGAGGGCAAGGCCAAGCTGAACGAGTACGGCATCGCCCCGCCGTCGGGCATGGCGCCGGTCCGCACCGGACCGGTCAGGCTGGGCCTGAGCGTCAAGTGCCCGCGCTGCGATTCCCTCAACACCCGCGAGCTGTCCCGCTACGGCTCCACGTCGTGCAAGGCGCTGTACCAGTGCAACGACTGCCATGAACCCTTCGACTACTTCAAGGTGCTCTAGATGACTACTTCCACCACGGAGGCCACGGCCGTCAAGCGCCGCGCCACCTTCCACCCGCTGACCGTCGCCGAGGTCCGCAAGCTCACGGACGAGGCCGTCGAGGTCACGTTCGAGGTGCCGGAGGAACTGCACGGCCAGTACGATTACGTGCCCGGCCAGTACGTGGCGCTGCGCACCACGCTCGAAGGCCAGGAAATCCGGCGCAGCTACTCCATCTGCGCCGAGCCGAAGCCGGGCGAAATCCGGGTGGCGATCAAGCGCGACATCGGCGGATTGTTCTCGAACTGGGCCAACGACCACCTCAAGGCCGGGGACGTCCTGGACGTCATGAGCCCCACCGGCGCCTTCATCTCCAAGCACCAGATGACGGAGATCAACCACCCCGAACAGATCAATGCCGACGCCGGGGCCACCTTCGTGGCGTTCGCCGCCGGGTCCGGCATCACGCCGGTGATCTCGATCGCGCGGACCGTGCTGGCCGCCAGCGACAGCGTTCGGTTCGACCTGGTCTACGCGAACAAGGCCGCCATGGACGTGATGTTCGTGGAGGAACTGGCCGACCTGAAGGACAAATACCCCACCCGCTTCGCGCTGCACCACGTGCTCTCCCGCGAACAGCGCATTTCGCCGCTGCTTTCCGGCAGGATCGACGCCGAGAAGCTGACCAGTCTGTTCGACAACGTGCTCCGCACCGACGACGTGGACGAATGGTTCCTCTGCGGCCCCTACGAACTGGTGCAGCTGTGCCGCGACACCCTGGCCGAACGCGGCGTGCCGGCCGAGAAGATCCGCTTCGAGCTGTTCAGCACCGGCGAGCCGACCAAACCGCAGGGCAACATCGGCCGGCCGGTGCAGCTCGACCCCAGCGCGGACAACTACGAGATCAACTTCCGGCTGGACGGGCTCTCCGGCACGGTCGCTTCGCCCAAGCATGCCCGGGAGTCGGTGCTCAACGCCGCGCTGCGCGTCCGCCCGGACGTTCCGTTCGCCTGCGCCGGCGGCGTCTGCGGCACCTGCCGCGCCAAGGTTGTCTCCGGCACGTTCACCATGGAGGAGAACTACGCGCTGGAACCGGACGAGATCGAGCGCGGCTACGTGCTGACCTGCCAGACCCACCCCACCGGCGACGAAATCACCGTCGACTACGACGCCTGACCGATCTTAAACAGCACCGACCCCGAAGGAGTCCCATGAGCATGATTGAGCTGTCCATCCAGGACAACATCGCCGAAGTGGTGCTCAACGCACCAGGCAAGATGAATGCGCTGGACGAACAGGCGGTCCATGATCTGGGCAAGGCGTACGACGACGCCGCCGCCGCCGGCGTCCGGGCGCTGCTGCTCCGCGGCGAGGGCCGCGGCTTCTGCGCCGGCCGCGACATCTCGGCGGTGGACCCGGCCACCGACGATGCCTACGGTTACCTGTCCGGCGTCGTCACCCCGGTGCTGAGGAAGATGGCGGAGTTCCCCGCACCGACCTTCGCCGCCGCGCAGGGGGCGGCGCTCGGCGTCGGGCTCGGCCTGCTGATCGCCACCGATGTGGTGTACGTGGCCGACAGCGCCAAGATCGGCTCGCCGTTCGCCAACCTGGGGGCCACCCTGGATTCGGGCGGGCACTGGCTGTTCACCGAGCGGCTCGGTGCGCACCGCACGCTGGACCTGATCTACACCGCCGAGCTGATGAGCGGCGAGGAAGCGGTGAGGGCCGGGCTGTTCAGCCGGGCCATGCCGGCGGACGAGCTGTTGGAGACCACCCGCGGCATCGTGGGCAAGGTGGCCCAGGGCGCCACCGGCGCCTTCCGGGCGTCCAAGGAGCTGGTCGCGAACATCCGCGACCAGCGGCTGGGCTTGTGGCTCGCCACCGAAGAGGAAAACGCCGCGCAGGGCCGGCTGTGCAAGAGCGACGACTACGCCGAAGGCTTCAAGGCCTTCCAGGAGAAGCGCAAGCCGGTCTTCAAGGGCTGACGGCGGGCCGAGGCCGGTGCCGCGCGGCTAGCCCGGTGCCGCGCGGCTAGCC
>NZ_JBNHGF010000061.1:0-11122 GCF_059091005.1 Arthrobacter sp. Y3223164 | reverse complement strand
GCCGGCAGGCTGCGGCGCCTGCGGCTGCTGGACGCCCGGCTGGTCGGAAAGCCGGTCGATGAGCGCGAGGCCGCGGCGGGCCCAGGTAATCTCCTGTTCCGCACGGGCCACGAGCCCTTCATAGGTAAAGCGCTTGAAGGCCTTTACCCGCGTCCGTTCGCTCGCCGGGGTGCCGGCCAACCGGCGATTGAGCATCTCGCTGCTGTCGTCGTCGATCTCGCGGATCCGCTGCTCCCACTGCTGCCGGAGCGCGGTGTGGTGCTCAATGTGCGCGCGCATCTGTTCGCGCGCAGCGTCCGGTTCGGCCCACTCCAGGTAGGCCGCCTTCAGGTGGGCTGGATCCCGCACCCGGGTGTAGTCGAGCGTGGTGTTCATCCACTCCCGGAAGGCCTGTAGCCCGGCGGCGGTGATGTGGTAACGGCGCTTCCTCCCGCGCTGGCCCCAGATGACCTCCTCCCCGTCGAGCAGCCCTTCCTGCTCCATCCGCCGCAGTTCCGGATAGATCTGGGAGTCGGGCGCGTGCCACACATTCCCGACGGACGACTCGAATTCCTTATAGAGGTCGTAGCCGGTCATGGGTTCGACGCTGAGCAGCGCCAGCAAGGCGTAGCGGAGACTCACTGATTCAACTTCCTTTTCAGTGTTGTGTTGCCAATCACTATATCCATCGGTAGTCGGATGGCCACGCGAAAATCGAGGTTGATCGTGGATCGTGGTCCCGAAGCCGTTGTTTACGGGATGCCGGGCCGCGCTAAGTGCGCGCCGGCCCAACCGGTTCCAAAGTCCGGTCCAGCGGGTGCTCAAGCTCGTCCTTCAGCATTCCGCCGAAAATAAGCGCCAGCACAGCCAGGAGCGGCAGGGCGAGGCCGATCAGCAGGAAAATCAGCCAGACAGGCACGACTTCGCCCAACGGCCCGGCGAGCGCCATGGAGACCGGCATCAACGCCAGCGAGACGAAGAAGTCCAGGCTGGAGATCCGGCCGAGCAGGTGCGGCGGCACCCGGCGCTGCAGCAGCGTGCCCCAGATGACCTGGCCCGCGCTGCCGGTCGCGCCGACCACGAACAGTGCCGCGGCCATCCACCAAAAGCTGCCGGTGAAGCCGATGACGGCGATCGGCAGGGCGCCGGCGCCCCAGAACAGCAGCATCATGGTCAGGTAGCGCCGGGGCAGCCGCAGCGAGGCAGTCACCATCGCCCCGGTGGCGCCGCCGATGCCGAAGATGCCAAGCAGGAAGCCAAACGTGCGCGAGTCCCCGCCCAGTTGGTCTGCAACCGCAAACGGCAGCAGTACCTCAATGGGGCCAATGAAGATGAGCACGCTCACGACGGCCCACAGCAGCGTCCAGAGCAGCCAGGGAGTCTTCAGCGTGTAGGCCACGCCCTCGCGCAGATCCGCCAGCACGGAGCCGCGCTTGCCCGGGGGCTCGTCTGCAGCGGCGACCGACGCCGTCGTCCCTGCATCCGGAGCCAGTTCCTGTCCGAGGAAGTTCAGGATGATCAACGCGGACAGATGGCACAGCGTGATCCACCCGATGGCCGCCCCGGGGGAGAAGGAGGCGACGATCATGCCCGCTGCCGCCGGTCCGGCGGCCTGCTGCAGCAACGGCCGCATGGTGCCCTCCATGCCGTTGGCCGCCAGCAGGTCCTCGGCCGGCAGGATCCTCGGCAGGATGGCCGAGTAGGCGGGAAAAAAGAACGCGGCACCGACTCCCAGCAGGAAGGCGGCTGCGGCCAGGTGCCACAGTTGCAGCAGCCCGGTCATGGCCAGCAGGGCCACCGCGCCGATGGCCACCAGGTTGGCCGCCTCCACGCTGATAATCAGGCGGCGGCGCGGAAGACGGTCCGCCGCGATGCCGCCGAGCAGCACGAACGCCAACAAACCGACGCTGGCGCAGGTGGCGACGAGCGACAGCTGAATGGGTCCGCCGCCCAGGGCGATGACCTGATACACCATGGCTACGGCCCACATGCCGGCGCCGAAGACCGAGATGGCCAGGGCCGAAATGAGGATGCGGTAGTTGCGATGGGCGAAGGGCCGCAGCGCGCGGGGCGTGGACATGGTTGTTCCTGGGATTAGAAGGAAAGGCTCACATAGTATCCACCCAGTGATTGAGAAATGCAAACCACTTATCACCCCCTATGTTGGTAGTGGCTTTCCGGCTAGACTCGCTGCAGGTCGGTCAAGGGTGACCGGCACCACACGAGGAAGGAATTCCGACTATGGCCGACCCCAAGCACGCGCCGTCCCAGGCGGCCCGGACATTGCTCGACGACTTCTCGCTCGAGATGACCGGCAAGGATGTTCCCGCGCTGGAAGATGCCGCCGGCACGATTCCGGCGGGAACGCGGATCAACGTCACCTTCCTGGGAAACGAGGACCTGCCGACGCGGGTTGCGGCGGCGGCCGCCGTCAAACGGCACGGCTTCTTGCCGGTACCCCATGTCTCTGCCCGGCGGTTGGCGTCGCGGGCCGAGTTGGAAGACTTCTTGCAGGCGTTGTCCGCCGATGCGGCACCGGAGGACGTCTTCGTTGTCGGCGGCGACCCGGCCGAGCCGATGGGGCCTTATCCGGACTCGCTCGAGGTCATCCGCAGCGGGCTCCTGCCCCGGTACGGAATCCGCCGCGTGGGCATCAGCGGCTACCCGGAGGGGCATCCGGACATTTCCGGCGAGGTGTTGTGGAAGGCGCTGGAAGACAAGCATGCCGAACTGCAGCGGCAAGACCTTGAAGCGGTCATCATCACGCAGTTCGGCTTCGACACGGATCCCGTCTTCGACTGGCTGGCCGAGGCCCGCCGCCGCGGGATCCACGCGCCGGTGCGCATCGGCATCCCCGGGCCGGCCGGGGTCAAGAGGCTGCTGAACTATGCCAAGCGGTTCGGAGTGGCCTCGTCCGCCGGGATCGTGCACAAGTACGGCTTCTCCCTGACCAACCTGCTGGGGACGGCCGGGCCGGACAAGTTCCTGGAGGAATTCGCCGGCCGTTATGACCCATCGGTGCACGGCACGGTGAAGCTTCACTTCTACACGTTCGGCGGAATGAAGGCCACGGCGGACTGGGTCAAAGACTTCCGCGCCGGACGGTAGCGCTGCGCGAACGGAAGCTCATCGGGGACGGTGACTCCGCGCCGCGGCGATGCCCAGCCGGCTTCCGGGGGCTGCGCTGTCCACGTTCAGACGGAAGTGTCCATCTTTTGGTGCGCCATGGCGCCCTGACAGGGGACGATGCTTGAACAGGTTCTAATACTTGGGCAGCGCGGCTCCTGAGCGGCGCTCGCTCGCGGGAGTCAGGGCCGGATCGGGCCGCCGGCGTGGCCCCGCCCAGGTTGGCTGATGGAGCCCCTGGGGGCGTGGTGGGCGGTTCCCGGCCCTGTTGCGCACCGCCGCTCTGTGGTTAGGTGAAGACAGGGCGCACCAGCGCTTGAGGGAAGGAGATTCATGAGCGAGGAAATCAACAACCCGGACCGCTACGACCGTACGGAGCGCGAAGAGAACCAGGGCGGCGAAACCTCCCGGGACGAGGAATTGCTCCCGCCCGGTGAGTTGCCTGCGGATGCCAAGAAGGGTCTGGCCAACGTTTACGGCGATGCCGACCGGACGGCTATTGACGATCCAGTCAGCGCGCCCGGCCCCGAAGACGCCGCGGCGATCGAGCACATGGAGCAGCACTTCCGCGTCGGCGAGACCGAGTCGGGCGAGCGGTACATCGAAGAAACCGGCAGCCAGGAAAACAGCAGCTGACGACGGTCCCGCCTGAGCGGCGCCAGGAAAACGGCAAAACGGCGGGGAAGGTGCCCTTGGCACCTTCCCCGCCGTCGCGGCCTAACGCAGCCTGGCTCAGGCCTTCTGTCCGGAGCGCCAGCCGCCGGGGTAGTCCTGGCGGACTGCCTGTGAATACGGCACCGGGCTGACGATGGCCCGCACGTTCAGCTGCCGGTGCGGCTCCACGGTGGTCTTGCGGGTCCCGCCGTCGGGCTCGCCCCAGAGCACCGTGACCTCGGTGCCCTCCGGCACGTCGGCGTCCACCGTGGCCAGGGACAGCGCCCGGTTCTCGTTGGCGGAGTAGCCGGTGAACATGGACAGGCCGATCGTCTCGCCGGCGGCATCGAGCACCGCGTCGTAATTGGACGAACCATAGTTGGCCAGCGGCAGGTCAAAGTACTTGTACGGCGTGCCCTCGGTGTCGAAGAGCGAGGCGAAGATCTTCGCCATGTCCTCGGCATTCCATTCGAGCGTGACCTTCTTGCGCTGGTCGGCCGGGTCGATCTTCTCCAACGCCTCGCGGCCGATGAAGTCGTGGTCGAACTTCACCATGTGGCCGTACCCAAGCTCCCACGGGTTGAGGTAGTAGTCCTCGATCTTGTCCGAAACGAAGCTGCCGGCGACCGCGTTGACCGCCTCGTAACTGTCGGCGCCGAGCCATTCGCGGTAGGGGCGCAGCTCCTCGCCGGTGTAGATGGCGGGCAGCGGGGAGGGGATCCAGCCCGATTCCAGGGTGTTCGACGGGTAGGCGCGCGAACCGACGGCCAAGAGGCCGAACTCCTGGCCGGCCTCCAGGATGGTGTCGCGGACCTGGTCGTACGTCTCGTACGGTCCCCAAATCTCCAGCCCCGGTGCGCCGGCCATGCCGTGGCGCAGGGTCTGGACCTGCCGGCCTGCGACCTGCATCTGGTCCATGTTGAAGAACTTCAGCTGTTCAACCTGGCCGCCGTTGACCTTTTCGATGATCTTCCAGGCGTTCGGGCCCTGGATCTGGAAGCGCCAGTACTTGCGCTTCACCGGCTGTCCCATGGGCCGCGACGGGGAGCGCCGGTCCACCTCGATGTCCACGTCGTAGCCGCCGGTCTCACCGTGATAGATCAGCCAGTTGGCGGCGGGGGAGCGGCCCACGTAGACGTACTGGTCCTCCGTTTCGTGGAACAGGATGCCGTCGCCGATGACGTGCCCGGCCGGCGTGGTGGGTACGTACTGCTTGGCCTTGTTCACGGGGAAGTTGGCTACCGAGTTGATGGCGGTGTCCGAAATCAGCTTCAGGGCGTCCTTGCCCCTGATGAACAGGTTGTCCATGTGGTGCGACTGGTCGAACAGGACCGCGGACTCGCGCCAGGCGCGCTGCTCGCTGCGCCAGTTCGTGAATTCCGGGGCGACAACGGGGTAAATGTAGGCGCCGATCTGCGAGTTGCGCAGCATCTCGACGGTGTTGCCGGACTGGTCCAAAACTTCCTGAAGATTCTTGGCGCTCATGGGTTCTTGTCCTCCTCGATGGCGGGCCGGAGTGTGACGCATTGCACATTTCCAAGATACTTCGACTCTATACCTATGGAGATAGTTATGTCGACGGTTTAACGCGGGATTTTTGCGGAGCTTCGACGGCTGCCGGCCGGCCGCTGGTTCTCGCCGGCGCTGTAAATCACGAGGGCGGGCGGCGGAGCGCTTAGCCTGCCGGGCAGCGCATGGTGTGCAACGCGAAAGGGTGCCCTTCCCGACGTCGGAAAGGGCACCCTTTGCGGTCCGTTGACCGGGTGGGTCAGCGCTCTCCGGCAGCCACGAACGGCTTCCCCGCGGTTGCGCGGCTGACCGCTTCGGCGAACTCCGTCTCGATGTCCGGCTGCGGCTTGTGCGTGAAGAGGCTGACGACGACGGCGACGGCGACGTTGAGGATGAAGCCCGGAACGATCTCGTACATGGTGGCCGAGAGCGCCGAGGTGCCCCAGATGAACACCGTGACCGCGCCGGCCAGCATGCCGGAGAGCGCGCCGGCGACGGTGAGCTTGCGCCAGAACAGCGACAGGATGATGGTCGGCCCGAACGATGCACCGAACCCGGCCCAGGCGAAGGCTACGAGCCCCAAGATGGTGTCGTTGCGGCTCCAGGCCAGGAGGCCCGCCACGAGGGCGACGACCAGCACGCCCAGGCGGCCGAGCATCACCTGGGTCTTCGCCGGGGCGTCCTTGCGGGCGAAGATCTTGTACAGGTCCTCCACCAGGGCAGACGAGCACACGATCAACTGGGAGGAGATGGTGCTCATGATCGCCGCCAGCACCGCGGCCAGCACGAAGCCGGCGATGAACGGGTGGAACAGGATCTGCGCGAGGTCCAGGAACACCGATTCGGCGGACTTGGCGTCCGTGAGGGTGGCGCCCGGGTTCTGCTGGAAGTAGGCCACGCCCACCAGCGCGGTGGCAACGGCGCCGAATACCGTCATGAGCATCCAGCCGATGCCGATCCGGCGGGCCGCCGTGGCCTCGCCGGGCGTGCGCAAGGCCATGAAGCGGACGATGATGTGCGGCTGCCCGAAGTAGCCCAGTCCCCAGGCCGCAGCCGAAATGCCGGCGACTGCACCACCGGTGAACAGGCTGAGGTGGCTCGGATCCACCTCACGGATGGAGTCGATGGTGGCAGCCAGGCCGCCGGTGGCGAACACACCGACGATCGGAACCAGCAGCAGGGCCGCGAACATCAACAGCCCCTGGGCGACGTCGGTATAGCTGGCGCCGAGGAAGCCGCCGAACAACGTGTACAGGACGGTGACGCCGCCGACCACGAGCATGCCGACCCCATAGGTGGAGCCGAAGGAGGATTCGAAGAAGACGCCTCCGGCCACCATGCCGGAGGAGACGTAGAAGGTGAAAAATACCAGGATGATCACGCCGGAGACTATCCGCAGCAGCCGCGAGCGGTCCTTGAGCCGGTTCTCCAAAAAGCTGGGGACGGTGATGGAGTTATTGGATACCTCCGTGTAGGAGCGCAGCCGCGGGGCCACGAACTTCCAATTGAGCCAGGCGCCAATCGTCAGGCCGATGGCAATCCAGGCTTCGAACAACCCGCCGACGTAGAGCGCCCCGGGCAGGCCCATCAGCAGCCAGCCCGACATGTCCGAGGCGCCGGCGCTCAGTGCCGCGACGCCGGGCTTGAGGCCGCGGCCGGCAAGCATGTAGTCGTCCAAATCGCTCGTGCGCCGGTAGGCCCACCATCCGATGGCCAGCATGCCTGCCATGTAAATCAGCATGGCGATGATTTGGAACATCTGGTCGTTCACGAGGTTTCCTCCGCCGTGTCTCGGTTTGGTGCGCCTCAGTCTTCCAGCGGGCTACAGGCGTGGCCAATCGCCGCCGCTTTGTGTCGCACGGGACGAAGAACCGCGGGGTAACCGGCGGTCCGCTGAAGGCCGGGGCAGAAGTTCATCTGCCGTGGGTTACAGCGGCTCTGGCCAAGGTGTAGCCTCTATCTGGCCTCAATCCACCCTTTCGCCGAAAGTTGCGTCACGTCCCGATGCTGCTCCGCCTCATCCGCCATTACGGCCGCCCCTACCTTCCCTACGTGTTCGCCGTGGTGGTGCTGCAGCTGATTGCGACCATCGCCGCGCTGTACCTCCCCAGCCTGAACGCCCAGATCATCGACGAGGGCGTGGCCCGGGGCGACACCGACTACATCTGGGGCACCGGCGGCCTCATGCTGGTGGTCAGCTTTATCCAGGTGGCGGCCGCGATCGCCGGGGTTTATTTCGGCTCGAAGGCAGCGATGGCCCTGGGCCGCGACCTCCGCCGCGGCATTTTCCACAAGGTCACCGGGTTCTCCGCCCGGGAGGTAGGACGATTCGGCGCGCCGAGCCTCATCACCCGCGGCACCAACGACGTCCAGCAGGTGCAGATGCTCGTGCTGATGGGACTGAACTTCATGGTGATGGCACCCATCATGTGCGTCGGCGGCATCATCATGGCACTGCGCGAGGACCTGCAACTGTCGTGGTTGGTGTGGGCATCGGTGCCGCTGCTGTTCGTCGTCGTCGGTTTGCTGGTCTGGAAGCTGATGCCGCTCTTCCGGATGATGCAAACGAAGATCGACAACATCAACGGGGTGCTCCGTGAGCAGATTACCGGCATCCGCGTGGTCCGGGCGTTTGTCCGCGAGCCCTACGAGGCCAAGCGCTTCGAGAAGGCCAACCGCGAACTGACCGATGTCTCGGTCTCGGTCGGCAACCTGTTCGTTTTGATGTTCCCCTCGATCGGCATGATCCTTCACCTGGCCACGGCGGCGGTGCTGTGGTTTGGCGGACTTCGCGTGGACGCGGGCGAGATGCAGGTCGGTGCCCTGACGGCGTTCCTGCAGTACCTGCTGCAGATCCTCATGGCGGTGATGATGGGCACCTTCATGGCGATGATGATTCCCCGGGCCTCGGTCTGTGCCGAACGCATCGGCGAGGTGCTCGACGTCGAGCCCTCCGTGCATGAACCCGCCGAGCCGCAGCAGGCCCGGGAACCGGCCGGCGTCGTCGAGTTCCGCGACGTCACGTACTCCTATCCCGGCGCAGAGGAACCCGTGCTGCGCAACGTCAGTTTCACGGCCCGGCCGGGGCAGACGACGGCGATCATCGGCAGCACCGGCGCGGGCAAGACCACCCTGATCAGCATGCTCCCGCGGCTGTTCGACGCCGACAGCGGTGAGGTGCTCATCGACGGTGTTCCGGTCACCCGGATGGAGCGCACCGACATCACGGACCGCGTGGCGCTGGTGCCGCAGCGGCCCTACCTGTTCTCCGGCACGGTGGCACACAACCTGCGGTTCGGCGATCCGGACGCCACGGATGAAGAACTCTGGGAGGCGCTGCGCGTGGCCCAGGGCGAGGACTTCGTCCGTGCCAAGGACAAGGGGCTTCAGTCGGCGCTCTCGCAGGGCGGCACCAACGTGTCGGGCGGCCAGCGCCAGCGGCTGTGCATCGCCCGCGCCCTGGTGGCCAAGCCCAAGGTCTTCCTGTTCGACGACTCGTTCTCCGCGCTGGACGTGGCAACCGACGCCAGGCTGCGGGCCGCCCTCAAGGGGACCACCGGCGACGCGACAGTCATCATCGTCGCCCAGCGCGTCGCCACCATCATCGACGCGGACCAGATCCTGGTGATGGAGCACGGACAGATCGTGGCCCGCGGCACCCACGGGCAGCTGCTGGAGAGCTCGGAGACCTACCAGGAAATTGTTCAATCCCAGACTGCGGTGGAGGAAGCGGCATGACGCCGGACAAGGAAGCCCCGGCCGAGGTGGCCACCGGGCCGGACCCCGTGACGGCGCCAACGCCGGGAGCCGCCGCTGAAGCCGAGGCCGAGGTGCTGGAAGAACAGTTCCAGCCGGGCGAGGCCGACCAGGACTTCATGACCGGGACGCCGGTCCGCAAGGCCCAGCACTTCTGGCCGTCCGCCAAGCGCCTGTTCGGGCTGCTGAAGCCGGAGAAGGCCGGGATCATCCTGGTGCTGGCCATGGTGCTGGTGGCAGTCGTGCTTAATGTGATTGCGCCCAAGGTGCTGGGCAACGCGATGGACGTCATCTTCAGCGGCGCCATTGGCGCGAACCTGCCCGCCGGCGCCAGCCAGGAAGAAGTCATCGCCGGGCTCCGCGCCCAGGGCCAGGACCAGTTTGCCGACATGCTCAGCGGCATGGAACTGGTTCCCGGGGTCGGCATCGACTTCCAACTGCTGGGCAACCTGATCCTGCTGGTGCTGGGGATGTACGTGGTCGCGTCGCTGTTCATGTGGCTGCAGGGTTGGCTGCTGAACCAAATCGTCATGCGGGTGGTCTTCGGGCTGCGCCGCGACGTGGAAGCCAAGCTGAACCGACTGCCGCTGAACTACTTCGACACCCGCCAGCGCGGCGACATGCTCTCCCGGGTGACCAACGACGTCGACAACATCCAGCAGGCGCTGCAGCAGGCGTTCGCGCAGCTGATCATGTCCGCGCTGAGCCTGCTCGGCATCACCATCATGATGTTCATCGTCTCCTGGCAGCTGGCCCTGATCGCCCTGATCGCCCTGCCGCTTTCCGCCGTGGGCGCCGGCCTCATCGGCACCCGCAGCCAAAAGCTGTTCACCGCGCAATGGAAGAACACCGGAGCGCTCAACGGGCACATCGAGGAATCGTTCAGCGGCCATGATCTGGTCCGCGCCTTCGGCCGCGAGCAGCAGTCGGTGGAACAGTTCGACGAAAAGAACGAGGAACTCTACAAGGCCTCGTTCGGCGCGCAGTTCGTCTCCGGCATGATCATGCCGGTCATGCAGTTCATCTCCTACCTGAGCTACGTCGGAATCGCCGTGGTGGGCGGCCTGCGCGTGGCATCCGGCTCCATGACCCTGGGCGATGCCACCGCGTTCATCCAGTACTCGCGTGAATTCAACCAGCCGCTGGGCCAGATGGCGGGCATGGCCAACATGCTGCAGTCCGGCGTCGCCTCGGCCGAGCGCGTCTTCGAGCTGCTCGACGCCGACGAGCAGGCCCCGGACACCGCCACCGAATCGCTGCCCGCCCAAACCGAAGGGCAGGTCCGGTTCCACAACGTCAGCTTCAGTTACAGCCCCGACAAGCCGCTGATCGAGGACCTCTCCTTCGCCGCGCGGCCGGGCGAGACGGTGGCGATCGTGGGGCCGACGGGCGCGGGCAAGACCACCCTGGTGAACCTGGTGATGCGCTTTTACGAACTGGATGCCGGCCGCATCACCCTCGACGGGGTGGACATCACCGCCCTCAGCCGGGCCGAGCTGCGGTCCAAGGTGGGCATGGTGCTGCAGGACGCCTGGTTGTTCGGCGGCTCCATCTACGAGAACATCCGCTACGGCAACCTGGACGCCACCGAGGAAGAAGTGATGGCGGCCGCTAAGGCCACCTACGTGGACCGCTTCGTGCGGGCGCTTCCGGACGGCTATGACACGGTGATCGACGAAGAGGGCAACAACGTCTCCGCCGGTGAGAAGCAGCTGATCACCATCGCGCGCGCGTTCCTGGCGAACCCGTCGCTGCTGATCCTGGATGAGGCGACCAGCTCGGTGGACACCCGCACGGAACTGCTCGTCCAGCACGCCATGGCAGCGCTGCGCACGGACCGCACCAGCTTTGTCATTGCGCACCGGCTCTCCACCATCCGGGACGCCGACGTGATCCTGGTGATGGAGGACGGCAAGATCGTGGAGCAGGGCAACCACACGGAGCTGCTGGCGGCCGAAGGCCCGTACTACCGGCTCTACATGTCGCAGTTCGCGGCGGCCGCGGATCCGGTGTCCTGATCCCCTGAACGGGAGGACGACGACGGCGGCGCCCGCTTCGGCGGGTTCCGCACCGCGCGCGGGCCCGCCCGCAGGCGCCG
>NZ_JBNHGF010000060.1:0-11191 GCF_059091005.1 Arthrobacter sp. Y3223164 | reverse complement strand
TGGGGCATCGGCGCGGCCCTGGTCCTCGCCGCCGGCGTGGCCACCGCCGTCGTACTCCGCAGGAATCGCGGCGTGAAGTAACGCCGGGCTACCGGCTGCGGCTGTGGTCGGCGGGGTCTGTCTCGTCGGAGGACAGCGCCTGGAGGCGCCGGAGGTCCTCGGGGTGCAGTTCGGGCCGGTCCCGCATGGCGTCGAGAAGTAGCTGCATCTGCCGGTCCAGGGCCGGCGTGTGTTCGGGGTGGCCCTCGGCACGGACGTGTGCGATGAGCATGCGGAGGACCCGCAGGAGAGCGGCGACGACCTCCGGCTGGTCCAGGCTCGTCTGTCGCAGCTGGTCGAAGGCATGGTCGACGTATTCGGCATGGTCAAGGTTCCACGGCTGCAGCAGTACCCGGCCTGACTCGTCCTTCAGCGCTTCCGCAGCAAGCGGGGCGGTCAGGACCGCCCGCAGAAGGCTGCCCAGCCTCAGGATGACCTCCACTGCCGTGGTGGGGTCGTTGATGGCCGGGCTAAGCGCCCGCAGGCCTATGTCAACCAGCTGGCGGATAGCGAAGTCGACATCCTGCAGCATGGTCCGCGAGTCGGCTATGGCAATCGCCCCGGCAAGCTTCTCCCGGCTGCGCTCCGGCGGTGGCGGCCACACCGTGAACAATGCTTCACCCGCGTGGATGTAAGCACCCACGCGGGTTTCCATCCGCACCGTCGTGCCGGCAGGGACCGCTCCCAGCAGCTGGCCGCTGTCCACCTGGCTGATCCATCCGCTCATCCGGCAAGGAATGACGGCGGCATTCCCGGGGGCATGGAAGTCTTTGGGCTCCACGGGCTGGAGGCCAGAGGGCACCCGGTTAAGAGCCGCCACGACGGTCCGGCCCTCTGCCGCGATGACCCGGGCGACGTTGCCAACCTGCAGTCCGCGGGCAAGATGGTCCAGGTGGACGATGATCCCCACCACCGTCACCAGGGTGAGGACGACGGCGATCGTCAGGGATATGCGCGGCGCCGGCTCGGTCGGTTCCCCGCTCAGGCTCGGCAGGACGAGGACGCAGTAGAAAAACGTGGCAACGAGCAGGCCGATAACCGCCTGGCTGAGCCGGTCCCGGATGAACGAGCGCATCACACGCGGCGAGAACTGGTCGCTGGCCAGCTGCAGGCTCACCACGGTCAACGAGAAAACCACGCCGACGGTGGTGATCATCGCTCCCGCGACGGTGGACAGCAGCCAGGTGGCGGCATTGCTGCTCATCGCCAGCGTGAGCGGCACATCGGCATGGTGGCCGAGGGCTCGGTCGACGGCGGTGGCACCGATGGCCAGCGCGATGCCGGCCAACATCACCACCGCCGGGAAGAGAAAGAGGCTCTCCTTGAAGCGGTAGCGCAACGCGGCAACACGCAGGCCCCAGGCACCTTCCTCTCGCTGAACCCCCGACTCCTTGCTCCTCCGCACCGGGCGGCTCACCAGGCGGAAGCGAGGATCAGCGGCGGCTGGCCCGGCAGCGAGCAGTTCAGCGTCAGGGCCGTGGCCGGCCTCTCCTGGGACCCGGGAGTTCGGTAGACGGTCAACGTCAATGGGTTGGCATCGATGGTGGTGACGCTGCCCTCGGTGGTGGGCACCGCCGTCGTCGTGGTGGGGACGATGCCGCCGGGACCGCCGCTGCCGCGGACCGGGAGGGCACCGGCCAGCGGTTCGAGCTTGCCGTCTACGTCGCGGAACTGCTCCGCGCCGGATCCGCCCTGGATGATCACGGTGGCCAGCGCGGTGGCGTACACCGGGTCGGCGCACGCGTCGTAGATCCAGCGGTCACCGAGCACGGAGTGGTCCATGGTCCCGGCCAGGAATTGTTCGGCTCCGGGCAGCGGTGCGCCCCGGTAGGTCAGCGGGACGTGCAGCACCGGACCGTCGCCGGCCCGGACCAGGTGCGTTTCCATGCCGACCTCTCCGGCCGGATCGTCGAAGCGGAAGGCGCCAAGGTGCTCCAGCTCGCCGGCGCTGGCTCCAAGTTGTTGGAACCATGGCTGTTCGGGCAGCCATGCCGCCAGCAGCTCCTGCTTGGTGGGATTCAACACTGCGTCGTAAATGATGGCCATGTTGGTAGCCTATCCACTCTTGGACGGGCACGGGCGGGCGGTCAGTCGGTCACCGGCTAGCCGTGCCGCCTCGGTGGTCACTCCCCTTTCGCTCGCGGGATGCCCGGCTCAGACGAATGCGGGATGCCTGGACTCAGACGGATGCGGGCTCGGCGAGGATGGCGTCGATCTGGCCCATGGCACCCTGCATGCCCTCGACCATCCCCATCTCGAGCATCTTCTCCAGCTGCTCGGCGGACTCGAACCTGGACTCGGTGGTCATCCGGGTGCGGCTGCCGATGGATTCCAGCGTGACCGTGGCGTAGGTGGTGCCCAGGTCCGCCACCGGCTCGCCGTCGTCGTCGGCAAACCCGTCCTCGAAGGTCAGCCGGTGCGGGGCCTCGATCGCGGTGATCCGCCACCAGCCGGCGGCCGTCTCGCCGTCGGGCCCGGTCATGTAGTAACTGGCCGTGCCGCCGGGAGTGAACTCGTGCTTGCTGAAGGTGGCGGGCCACTCGGGCGGGCCCCACCAGCGTTCCAGCTGGCGCGGATCCTCCCAGAGCTGCCAGACGCGCTCGACGGGTGCATCGAACTCGGCCACGAGGGTGAACGTCAGGGCCTCGAGGTCCTGCTTGGTATCGGTAACCGGCATGACGGTGTCCTTCCTATCCCATTGCGAGAATGTCCTGGATCCGGTCAACACGTTGGCGCCAGAGCATCTCGTATTCGTCGAGCAGGCGACGCGCTCTTCGCACTCCTTCAGGATGAGGCCGCACCATCTGCTCCCTTCCGCGCTTCTCCTTAACCACCAGGGAAGCCCGTTCCAAGACCGCGACGTGTTTCTGTACCGCGGCGAAACTCATCTTGTACCCCGCCGCCAGGCCCGACACCGAGAACTCGCCGGTGAGCACCCGGGCCACGATGTCGCGGCGGGTGGCGTCGGCGAGCGCCTGGAAGAGGCGGTCCAACTCGAGGTCACTGACTTGATCTACAACCATTTGGTTGCAGGTTAGTCCTCGGTGGCCGCGGGGTCAAGGGTTTGCGAAGGGTGCGCTCAGAGCGCCGCGGCGTGTGGCCGCACCATGAATTCGGCGCTGGTGGTCACGGTGACCATCGGCGCGAGCAGTTCCAGCAGTTCCAGTGTGGACCGGTGCGCCTGGTCGTTCTGCCCGGCGCACGCGTCGGCGACCACCGTCACGAAGCGGCCGGCATCCGCCGCCCCGAGCGCGGTGGCCAGGATGCAGCAGTCGGTGGCGACGCCGGTGAGGACGATTTCGTCTCCCGCCGGGATCCGGCGGGCCATCTCGTCACCCCATTTCGTGAAGGTCGGCAGGTCCAGCGTCGCCACGATGTCGACGCCGGGCAGCTCCACGTCCCAGACGGGATCGGCCGGATCCAGCCGCATGCTCTGCCAGCGGTCGTAGTAGGCGGACCAGGAACCGGACTCGGCCGGGTCCGGGACGAACCGCGTGATGAGCGGACTCAGGCCGGACCCCACCAGCCGGGCAATAGCCTCGGCGGCCTCGTGGTAGCGCGGCACGTGCCAATCGCCCTGCTGGCGGAACGCACGCTGCATGTCGACCACAACCAAATGCTGCTGCCCTGTCCGATCCGTCCGATTCCCGTCCGTCATTGTCCTAGCCCTCCTTGTCGGCGGTGAGCAGTGACCGCCCGGACAGCCGCGGCAACCGGTAGGTCACCAGGTAGGCCACGGTGGCGATAGCCGCGCCCACGTAGAAGGACAGGTCGCCGATCTGGGGGAAGGCCGCTGCAACAGGGCCCGTGTAGATGGCGGAGATCCAGAACGGCGAGGAGCCTACGACGCCGGCCGCCCAGGCGATAAAGCCCCACTCGAACTTTCGGGACTTGTCGTAGAGTTCCTGGATGCCCTGCCGGCTCCGGCGTCCGCCGAAGATGTAGTCGCAGATCAGCACCGCAACATAGGGCGCAACGCAGTAAGCAGTCAGGTTCAGGAAGGCGGTGAACCCGTCATAGAACCCGTGCTGGCCCCAGAGCGCCACCAGGTAGGACGCGATGCAGATGAACACGACTGCGACATGACGGCTCACCGGCACGCCCATGGTCTGGATGGAGATGGCGCCGCCGTAGACGTTGAGGAAGTTTTGCGTGAAGGAAGACAGGGCAACGATGCCGAGTCCGATGACCGCCCACGGCCCCATCAATTCATCCAGCGCCGCAATCGTGTCGGAGGAGGTGGCGGTGGATCCGAGCAGCGCGCCGAGGATGCCCATCCAGGAGAGCGTGATGAAGTTACCCAGCATGGTGAACCAGCCCGCGCCGCGCCGGTTGGCCGCGTTGTTCGGCAGGTAGCGCGAGTAGTCGGAGGCGAACGGCATCCAGGCGACGATGTAGGAGAAGAAGTAGCCGAAGAAGATGATCCAGCCGCCCACGCCCAGGAAGCCCTCGGCGTCTGGGTTGGGCGTGTTGACGACCTTGCCGGAGGCCACCGTCACGACGGTGACGAAGATGAAGCCGGCCAGCAGCACGAAGGAGAGCACCCGCTGCAGGAAGTGGATCAGGTTGTAGCCCATCACGGCGACCCCGAGCTGCAGCAGCATCAGGACCAAGGCGGACAACCAGAACGGCATGCCGGTGAGCAGTCCGATGGCCTGCCCGCCGAGGATGACGGTCACCGAGGCCCAGCCGACGCCAGCGAAGACGTTGACATAGGCGACCGGCAGCAGGTTGCCGATAAAGCCCAACGGCCCGCGGGCCTGCATCTGCTGCGGGATGCCGAGCCGGACGCCCATCCCGCTGAGGTAGCCCATCACCGTGGCGGCGACCAGTCCGGCGCCGAGGATGGCCAGGACCGCGGACCAGAACGGCAGGCCGAAATACGCGGCGCTGAAGCCCAGCACGACCAGCGGGAAGTTCATGCCGGCCGCGAACCAGAGGAAGAACTGCGAGCGCGGCTTGCCGTGGCGCTCCACGTCCGGGATGTGTTCGATGCCGTACGGCTCGATCTTGGTCAGGCTGTCACGGTAGCCCCGGTCCTCAGCGGTGTTGCCCTCCCCGGCAGACACGCTGTTAAGTTCAGTTTTCACGGTGATCCCTTTGATTCTCGATCGGTACCGGCGGCCCCCTGTGGGCTGCCGGGTGGAACGGCACGGGTCGGGTCGTCCCCGCCTGCCCGTGCAGGGTAGATCAGTCCAAAGAAATCGGTTCCTTGTCCGCGACAGCAGCCCGCCCCGCAGCTGGCTGTGCCAGGACAGGCTGTTTCGAAGTCGGGCCCTGAAATTCAGGGTCCCTTCGCAGTTCGATGATGAGCGATACGCCCAGCAGTGCCACGATGATCGTGAACGGCAGCGCCGAGAGCATCGCCGCCTGCTGGAGGGCGGCCAACCCCCCGACAAGGAGCAGCAGCACCGCGCACACGCCGGTGAGTGCGCCCCAAATGCTCAGTACCGGCTTGCTGGGCTCCAGCGTCCCCTTGGACGAGAGCATGCTCAGCACGAAGGTGTTGGCGTCGGCGCCGGAGATGAAGAACAGTGCCACCAGGATCACGGTAATGACGGAGGTAAGCGTCACCAGCGGCAGGTTTTCGAGCATCGCGAAGAAGGCCGAGTTAATGTTCTCGTTCGTTGCCTCGCCGATCCTGGCACCGTTCATATCCATGTTGATGGCGGTGCCGCCGAAGATGGTGAACCACGCGAAGAACACCACGCTAGGCACAGCCAGCACGCCGGCGACGAATTGCCTGATGGTTCGGCCTCGGGAGATCTTGGCCAGGAAGACCCCGACGAAGGCACCCCAGCTGAGCCACCAAGCCATCATGAAGTACGTCCACCACTGCATCCACTGCATGTCCTCGGGCGTACTCGGGGTGATCAGGCTCGCCTCAAGGAAGTCGTTGAAGTAGGTGCCGACCGAGCGGAAGAACAGGTTGGAGATGAAGTTGGTCGGCCCGGTGATCAGCACGAAGAGCGCCAGCAGGACCGACAGCGACATGGTCACTTGGCTGATGTACTTGATCCCGCGGTTTACTCCGGACAATGCGGACAGCGTGAACAACACCGTCACCACCGCGATGATAAGGATCTGCATAGCCAGGCCGGACGGGAGCCCGAAGACCCGGTCCATGCCCTCGGCGATCTGCGAAGCACCCAGACCCAAAGACGTCGTCGTACCAAAAAGCGTGGCGATGATGGCGAACACGTCGATCAACTTGCCGAACCAGCCGTCCATCGCTGTGCCGAAGATGGGCCTAAGCATGGGAGATACGAGTCCGGGACGCTTCTTGCGGTGGGTCGAGTAAGCAATGGCCAGGCCGAAGATGCCAAACACGGCCCAGGCGTGCGGTCCCCAGTCGAAGAAACTGAACTGCATCGCCCGGACGGCGGCCTGCATGGTTTCAGGCTCGGCCAATGCATGTGGGGGTGCCATGAAGTGCGAAATCGGTTCCGCCACGCCATAGCTGATCAGGCCGATGCCCATCACGGCGGACAGGATCATGGCTAGCCAGGCCCACGTGCTGTGTTCCGGCCTGTCGGTGCTGGACCCCAACCGGATCCCGCCATAGCGGCTGAAAGCCAGGTAGAGCATGAGCCCGATGCACAACAGTGTCACCAGAAGATAGCTCCAGCCCACCGACCTCGCTACCCAATCCATGCTCGTGGTCATGGCGGCGCCCAAGCTGTCCGGCGACACTGCCGCCCAGAGGACGAAGGCTGCGATCAGTCCCAGCGATGCCCAGAAAACTACGCCGGGCCTTCGGTCGGCATGAATGCCGTCCTGCAGCGGATCGCGTGGCGCCCCGCGGGACGACTTGGCTAATTGTTGAACCATGGAAATCTCCGAATCTCAGGAGCAGGCTGCCGGCAGTTGCCGTTACAGCGGGGAAAGACCTTCGCTGTCGTAGAAGCGGCCGGCCTGGTAGACCATGGGCGAAGCGTCGCTAACTTCGGCGTGCCGCACTCGGCAGATGAAGACGGTATGCGTCTTGGCTTGAAAACGTTCCCTGATCTCGGCTTCGAGCGCGGCGGAGGATCCGTCGAGCAGCGGGGAGCCGTTGGGGCCGGCGTGCCATTCGATCTCGGCGAACTTGTCCGCCGCCTTCGATGCGAAGGTGGCAACGGTGTCCTGCTGCCGGTTGCTGAGGATATTGATGCCAAGGTGTGTGGAGGCAAACAGTGCGGGGTAGGTCGACGAGGTCTTTTGGATGCAGACCATCACCAGCGGCGGTTCCAGCGAAACAGACGCGTAGGCGTTCACGGCCAGCCCCTTGGGGGTGTCCCCTTCCGTCGTCGTCACCACTGTCACGCCGGTGACAAACTGACGGTTGAAAGTCTTCATGATCTCGGGGTCCGGTTCTCCGGAGAGAGAATCGACGACGACGCCGGGACCCTCCGCCTCGAGCGCGTCACCCAAGTGCCGGATCCCCAGCGACCCCAGCAGTTCCCTGCTGTCCCAGGTCACGGTTTCCTGCTTAATGCGGCCGCCTGCCATGGAGACGAAGTTGGAACCGCGGGTCTGCACCCGGCGTCCGGTCGGCGGCACGCCCATGAAAGCAGCGCTGTGCGTTCCCGTCGACGTCCAGAAGATGGCTGCCGTGTCACCATCGACAACCACCGCGTCCACCGTGGTGACCAGGTCGGGGAAGGCCCGCCGGACTTCCTGGATGTCCTCCTGCAGCTGGCCGAGATTCATGCTCTTGCCGCTGCCTTTGCTGATCCTGATGTAGTCCGGCGTAACCAGCGCTTCAAGCGCTTCTACCTCCCCGCGATCCCACGCTGCGGACCATGCACTTGCCACTGCAGTATCAAAAGTCTGTTGCATGGCAGTGAGCGTAATGTAGATCACTAGAGAAGGCAACATCGAGCTGGAAATTCAGCCGGGAGGCCACAACTAGCGCGGAGCAGTGCGGATTTGTTGCGAAGCCTTGACGAGCTGATGCATGCAACATAACCTCTGATGTATGCAACAGACGACCACCCAGCAGGACCTCCTGCAGCCGGGCGAGGAACTGCCCCTCCTCGACCGGGTCCGCGCGCTCATCCTCGGGGGTGATTTCCCGCCGGGCGCTCCGGTGTCCGAAGTGTTCCTCGCTCAGGAGTTCGACGTGAGCCGCACACCGGTTCGCGAAGCCCTGAAACAGCTGCAGCACGAGGGCCTCGTGGAAATTCGGCCGAAGGTCGGCACCTTCGTCCGGGAACCCACTCGGCGAGAGATTGTCGAACTGTTCCAGCTCAAGGAAAGCTTCGAAGGACTGGCAGCCGGCCTGTTGGCCCGCCGCGGCCCCGTGCGCGAGATTGCGGTTCTGGAACGCAATCTGGAGGAATCCGACGAGGCGGCCGCCGCAGGCGACGCCGAGCGCTATGCGGCGTTGGTGCACGAGTTCCACCAGACCATCATTGACGGCGCCGACAACAACAAGCTGGCCGAACATTACGGGCGCCTGATGAACCAGTTGGCGTATCACCGGCTCGTCCTGCGCACCGCCGGGCATCCTGGTCGAATCGTCGCCTCTACCGCCGAACACCGCACCGTGCTGCAGATGATCAAGGACAAGGACCATTTCGGTGCCGAAGCGGCCATGCGCAACCACGTCTATGCATCGTCCCGCGAAGTCCTGACCGACTCGCGGACCCGAAACGACTGACCTTCTACTACGACATCCGGGCATCTAAGCCCTGTGAAAGGACCCACCATGCGCTTTTCCATCTTCCACGGCCTTGGCGCCCCAGGAGACCTGGGCAACTACAACCAGCACATGAAGGATGCCCGCGAGTACGCGGTGACCGCGGAGAAGTACGGCTTCTGGTCCACCTGGTACACCGAGCACCACTTCGGCCACGAGGGCCAGGAACTGACTCCAAATCCCATCCTGATGGGCGTGGACATTGCCGCCCGCACCTCCAAGATCCGCATCGGCCAGGCCGCTTCCATCGTCACGTTCTGGCACCCGCTGCGGCTGGCCGAAGACCTGGCGCTGCTGGACCAACTCTCCGACGGCCGGCTCGAGGTCGGCGTCGGCCGCGGCCTGTACGGACGCGAGGCGCTGAACCTGAACCCGGCCGCCGATCCCCGCGACCAAGAGAAGAACCGGGCGCTCTTCGCCGAGACCATGGAGATCCTCGACAAGGCCTGGTACAACGACTTTTTCAGCCACAAGGGCGAGTTCTACGAGTTCCCGGCCCCGGGCGTGAAGTGGAACCACCCGCTCTCCCCCGCCACCCCCGAGTACACCGAAGACGGTGTCATCACGAAGATGGCCGTGACGCCGCGTCCGCTGCAGCCGAAGCTGCCGCTGTGGCAGGTCATCGACACTCCGCGGTCCATCGTCGGAGCCGCCCAGAACGGGGTCCAGGGCATCTTCTGGCTGCCGCCCGTGTCCGCGCTCAAGGGCCGGTTCGAGCTGTACCGCGAGCACGCCGCCCAGGCCCAGGGCCGCGAGGTGCCGCTGGGCGAGGGCATCGCGCTGGTCCGCGACGTGTACGTGGCCGACACCATGGAGCAGGCGCGCGAAGAGTTCGAAGAAGCGGTCATGAACACCTACCGCTGGATCACCCACTGGCGCGGACTGTCCAACCTGATGGAAGAGGGCGAAGAACTCACCGACGCCCACACGCTGGACTTCGACATGCTGATGGACCGCAACATGCTGGTGGGCACGCCGGAGTACGTCACCGAAAAGGTCCGGGAACTGCAGCGCGAAGTCGGCCTGGAGCACATGATGCTGTGGACCACCCACCCCGGGCTGGAGCACCACAAGGCGATGCGCAGCCTGGAGCTGTTCTCGGAGAAAGTGAAGCCCCACTTTGACTAACATCGCCCCGGCCACACCGGGTGAACATCCCGGCATCCGCAAGATCGTCTACTACCAGGAAGAGATACTGCAGGAAAACGGTGCCTTCGCTCCGGTTCCGGTATACCGGGCGACCGCGGCAGCGGTGATCACGAACCCCTGGATCGGAACTGCAACGGACACCGACCTGGCCCCGGCATCGAAAATTGTCGCGCCTGCGGTCGCGCGGTTGCTGACCGACCGTCTCATCGCCGGGCTTGGCGGTGCCGACCGGATCGAGGCGTTCGGCAAGGCCGCGGTCGTCGGCACGTCGGGGGAAATTGAACATGCGGGAGCATTGATCCATACCCCGTACTTCGGCAACCTCGTCCGGGAGTTCCTGGAGGGCACGTCCATCATTTGCTTCGCCGACGACCGAGCCGACGCGGGAGAGCCTCTGGTGGTGCCCATGTGGCACAAGACCCAGGCAGCCACCCGCAGCCACTACCAAACCATCACCACACGAATCTCCGACGGGCCCCGGCCGGACGAGATCGTCGTGGTTGCCGCGGCATCAACCGGTCCCCGCCCGCACGCCAGAATCGGCGACCGCAGCACCGACCCGGCCGTCACGTCCCGCATCCTCGAAGGAGCCACCGCATGAACGTCCGCAAGATCGTTACCCTGACCGAAGAAACCCTGACCGAAGGCGGCCGGCCGGTCGAGCCCAACGCCCGGGTCGCCGTCGTAGCCGCAGTCATCGACAATCCCTGGCGCGGCCAGGGCTTTGTCGAAGACCTCACCGCCGGTATCGACGAGGTCGCCTCAAGGGTGGGCGAACTCCTCGCCCCCCGCGTGGTGAAGGCCCTCGGCGGGACGGTGGAAGCGTACGGCAAGGCGGCGATAGTGGGCCTCGAGGGCGAGATCGAGCACGGCTCGGCACTCATCCACACGCTGAAGTTCGGCGACCACTTCCGCAATGCGGCCAATGCCACCACGCTGCTGCCGGCTGTGGAAAAGCGCGGCCCGGCCGGGGTGACGTTCGACATCCCGCTGAAGCACATCACCGACGCGACCATCCGCTCGCACCACCAGAGCGTCGAGGTCCGGCTCGCCGATGCCCCGCATCCGGGCGAAATTGTCATCGCCTTGGCCGCCGCATCACAGGGCCGCCCGCAGCAGCGGCTGGCGCCCCTGGCCACCGAACAGTAACCGTGGAGACGAACCTGCCGATCGTCCTGCTGCACGGCGTCGGGCTGGACCGTTCCATGTGGGAACCGCTGGGCGAGCGTCTGCGCGACTCCACCGGACGGACCGTGCTGGCGCTTGACCTGCCCGGCCACGGCGGCCAGCCGCGGCTGGAGGCGCCGGTCTCGCTGGCCG
>NZ_JBNHGF010000059.1:0-11253 GCF_059091005.1 Arthrobacter sp. Y3223164 | reverse complement strand
GGCTCGCCCTTCGCGGCCTCGCGGGCGGCGGGCTCGCGCCGTCCTTCCAGATCGTGGCCTTCCTGGTGCTCGGCGCCCTGCTGTTGGGGTGGCGCGCGGCCGCCGCACTGTTCATCAAACTACGTTTCGCCCGACGGGTGGAATAACCTCGGACATAGGGAAGAACACCCAGTTCCAGCAGAAAGGCAGTGCAGTGGCTACAGCATTCGTTCTCATCCGCACCGATGCGACCCGGATTCCGGAGTGCGCCCAGGAGATCTCCGAGATAGAGGGCATCAGCGAGGTCTATTCGGTCACCGGGGAATGGGATTTGATCGCCGTCGCACGGGTCGCCAAGCACGACGAGCTGGCCGATGTCATCGCCGACCGGCTCTCGAAGGTCCAAGGCGTTCAGGCAACGACCACTCACATCGCCTTCCGCGCCTATTCCAAGCACGACCTGGATGCAGCCTTCTCGCTCGGGTTCGAGCACTAGGCTCCGCGGACAGGCGGAGTGCCCCGGACATTTTGTCCGGGGCACTCCTTGTTAATTGTTAAGCTGTTGCGCCCCCCGCGCGGGCCGGAAGGTCAGCGGGTAGCGTCGATCCAGCGCTGCAGCGCCTCGGCCGCGGCACCGCTGTCGATGGCTTCCTCGGCCCGTTCCAAACCGGCGGCCAGCCGCTCCAGCAGCGGAGCGTCGGCTGTTGCCTCGTTGGCCACCAGGGCGGCGGCTGCGTTGAGGACGACGGCGTCGCGCACCGGCCCCTTGTCCCCCGCGAGCACGCGGCGCACCACTTCGGCATTCGCGGCGGCGTCCCCGCCACGCAGGTCGTCCAGCGTGGCCCGGGGGATGCCGAGGTTAAGCGGGTCCAGGTCGTGTTCCGTCACGGCGCCGCCGCGCACCTCCCATACCGACGAGGGGCCCGTGGTGGTCAGCTCGTCCAGGCCGTCCCCGCCGCGGAAGACGAGTGCGCGGATGCCCCGGGCGGCCAGCACGCCGGCGATGAGCGGCGCGAGCCGGGCGTCGGCAACGCCGATGGCGGCCGCCGTGGGATTCGCCGGGTTGGTCATCGGTCCCATGAAATTGAAGGCGGTGGCCACCCCGAGTTCCGCGCGCACCGCGCCCGCATAACGCATGGAGGGGTGGAACACCTGCGCGAAGCAAAACGTGATCCCCGCTTCGACGGCGGTCTGCGCCACGCGGTCCACCGGGAGGTCCAGGCGCACGCCCAGGGCTTCGATCACATCGGCCGAACCGGACGACGACGACGCGGCGCGGTTTCCGTGCTTGACTATCCGGGCCCCGGCCCCCGCGCACACCAGGGCGGCCATGGACGAGATGTTGACGGTATTCTGCCGGTCCCCGCCGGTACCGACGATGTCCAGCTTCTCCCCCGGGATGTCAATCGGCCGGGCGTTGCCGACCATGGCCTCCACCAGGCCGGTCAGCTCGTCGACCGTCTCCCCCTTCGCCCGCAGCGCGACCAGGAAGCCGGCCATCTGCGCGTCGGAGGCCCCGCCGGACATGATCGTGTTCATCGCCCACTGGGTTTGGGCCGCCGTGAGGTCCTGCCGGGAGATCAGGGCAGAGATCAGTTCAGGCCAGGTGGGTGTGTTCTGAGCGTTGGGTTCGGTCGTCACTTCACTAGGTTATCTACGTTTTGTAGAAACTTCCGGATTGTTAACTTCCGCGCCGTTCCGCGGAATCCGGCGGTTCAGGAACCGGAACGCGGCGCCACGCGTTCAAATGCATTGGTGAAGTGGGCAGATTTATAGACATAATGGCCTTGTGACAACTGCAACCCATGCCCCCAGTACCCCGGCGCATCCAACGCTGAATCGCCCCAACCTGGTTTCCGTCGGAACCGTTGTGTGGCTCTCCAGCGAGCTGATGTTCTTCGCCGGCCTTTTCGCTATGTACTTCACCCTCCGCGCCACCTCCGGCGAGATGTGGGCGATGGAAACCGAGAAGTTGAATGTTCCGTTTGCGCTGGCCAACACCATCGTCCTGGTGTCCAGTTCCTTCACCTGCCAGTACGGCGTCTTCGCCGCAGAGCGCTTGCAGGCCCGCCGCTCCGGCGGGCTCTTCAATGTCGCCAAGTGGGGCATGGTCGAATGGTTCCTGCTGACATTCATCCTCGGCGCCATCTTCGTCTCCGTCCAGGCCTACGAATACGCGATGCTCGTCTCCGAAGGCGTCTCGATGTCCTCGAACTCCTACGGTTCGGCGTTCTACATCACCACCGGCTTCCACGGCCTCCACGTCACAGGCGGCCTCATCGCTTTCCTGCTGATCATCGGCCGCGCCTACGTCGCCAAGAAGTTCGGCCATTTCGAAGCCACATCGGCCATCGTCACGTCGTACTACTGGCACTTCGTCGACGTCGTGTGGATCGCTCTCTTCATCATCATCTACTTCCTTAAGTAGACGGCCGAAAGGTCCGCGCCTCGCTGCGAACCGAGCCAGCCGAACATCTACGCACACGCACCGCAAAGTTAGGAACCAACAAGTGAAGGCACTCTCCCAGAGGCGACGACATCCCCTGGCGGCCGTTGCCCTGCTGCTCATGGGATTGCTCGTCACCGGCGGACTGTACGCCGTTGCCGGGAACGTCAACGAGGCCAAGGCCCAAACCACCACCTTTTCCGCGCAGGACATCGAAGAGGGCGAGAAGCTCTTCGTGGCCAACTGCGCAACTTGTCACGGAATCGGTGCTGTCGGGGCCCCGGAGGGTGCGCACGGCAACCAGGCCGGTCCGTCGCTGATCGGCGTCGGCGCCGCAGCCGTGGACTTCCAGGTAGGAACCGGCCGCATGCCCATGCAGATGTCCGGCCCCCAGGCACTGGAAAAGCCGAACCAGTTCAACGAAGAGCAGACCATGCAGCTGGCGGCCTACGTAGCCTCCCTCGGCGCCGGTCCCGCAATTCCGGCGGATGAATTCCTCGACGTCTCCCAGGGTGATCCTGCGGCCGGCGGTGAGATCTTCCGGGTCAACTGCGCCATGTGCCACAACGCTGCCGCAGCAGGTGGTGCCCTGACGCGCGGCAAGTTCGCGCCGGCGCTTAGCGGCGTCAGCGAAGCGCACATCTACGAAGCCATGGCCACCGGTCCGCAGAACATGCCGGTGTTCAGCGACGCGAACATCTCCCCGGAGGAGAAGCGCGACGTCATCGCCTTCCTGAAGACCATCGAAGAGCAGCCCTCCCCCGGCGGGATCTCGCTTGGCGGGCTCGGCCCCGTGTCCGAGGGCCTGCTGATGTGGACGCTTGGATTGGGCGTGGTCATCGCGTTCACCATTTGGCTGACCCAGCGGTCTTCCTAACCTTCGCTTCCGGCGGCCCAACGGGCCGCCGGAGAAGCGCCAACAGTCATTAATGAGTTTTGAACTATTTAGAGAAGGATGAGAGGGATCATGGGCGACCATAGTCACGGCAGTCCGAACACCTCGGGCACCGTTGCTACGGCTGGTCAGAGCGACGTGGAGAAGTTTCAGGATCCTGGACTCCCCCCGCACCGCCCGCGCCGTGCCGACAAAGATCCCCGGGCGGAAAAGCGAGCCGAACGCCAGGTTGCGATACTCTTCGTAATCTCCATCATCGGCACCGTACTTTTCTTCGTCGGGTACTTTGGCATCCGCTTGGATGACACCACCGCAACGCTGCGACTGCAGAACTTCACCCTCGGCATGGGCACCGCTTTTGCCATGCTGGGCATTGGCGTGGGCATTGTCCACTGGGCCAAGACCCTCATGCCGGACCACGAGATCGTCGAAGAGCGCCACGAGGTCCGCACCGAGGAAGACCGCAAGGACGCCGAGCAGATCATCGGCCAGGTCCTGGACGAGTCCGGCATCTCCCGCCGCCCGCTGATCCGCAACACCCTGATCGGCGCCGGCGTGCTGGCGATCCTGCCGGCCATCGGCATCTTCCGCGACCTGTCCAAGGACCTGAACCCTGAGGTGCTGCGGCATACCATGTGGGACGCAGGCGTCCGGTTGACCCGCGACCCCAGCGGCACCCCGATCAAGGCCTCGGATGTCACCATTGGTTCCGCGTTCCACGTCATCCCCGAGGGGCTCAACGAGGCCGAGCACAAGCTCGAGGAGAAGGCCAAGGCCGTCGTCCTCCTGATGCGCCTGAATCCCGACGTCCTCCAGGTCTCCCCAGGCCGCGAAGACTGGAACTACAATGGCATCGTTGCGTACTCAAAGATCTGTACCCACGTTGGCTGCCCGGTGGCGCTGTACGAACAGCACACGCACCACCTGCTCTGCCCTTGTCACCAGTCGACCTTCGATGCCGCCCAGGAATGCAAGGTAGTGTTCGGCCCGGCCGCGCACGCCCTTCCCCAGCTGCCGATCAGCGTCGACGACGAGGGCTACCTGATCGCCACGAGCGATTTCCATGAACCTGTCGGACCGAGCTACTGGGAGCGTGGCTAAGCATGAGCGCTTCAACTGATACCTACGTACCCAAGACGCGGGTCGGGCGGATCACCAACTTCGTCGATACCCGCGTCGGCGGTTCGGGGATCGTCAAGGAATTCGGTCGGAAGATCTTCCCCGACCACTGGTCCTTCATGTTCGGCGAAGTGGCGCTGTACTCCTTCGTCATCCTGCTGCTCACCGGAACGTTCCTGACGTTCTTCTTCGATCCTTCGATGGCCGAGACGCACTACGACGGACCGTACGTGCCGCTCAAGGGCGTCGAAATGTCCGTCGCCTACCAGTCCACCCTGGAGATCTCGTTCGAGGTCCGCGGCGGCCTGTTCATGCGTCAGCTGCACCACTGGTCTGCGCTGCTGTTCGTTGCCTCGGTCTCGTTCCACATGCTGCGCGTGTTCTTCACCGGCGCGTTCCGCCGCCCGCGTGAGCTGAACTGGGTTGTCGGCTGCGTCCTGTTGATCCTGGCCCTGGCAGCCGGCTTCACCGGCTACTCCCTGCCGGACGACCTGCTCTCCGGTAACGGCCTGCGCATCATCGACGGCGTGATCAAGGCAATCCCCTTGGTTGGTACCTACATATCGCTGTTGCTGTTCGGCGGCGAGTTCCCGGGTACGGACATCGTGGGCCGCCTGTACGTGCTCCACATCCTGCTGGTCCCGGCCTTGATCCTCCTGATGATCGCCGTCCACCTGTTCATGGTTGTCGTGCACAAGCACACCCAGTACCCCGGCCCCGGCCGTTCCGAGACCAACGTCGTCGGCTTCCCGATCGGCCCGGTCTACGCGGCCAAGGCAGGCGGCTTCTTCTTCGTTGTCTTCGGCATCCTGGCCGTCATTGCCGCGAACTTCCAGATCCTGGCGATCTGGGACTACGGCCCCTACGACCCCTCCCCCGTCTCGGCCGGTACCCAGCCTGACTGGTACATCGGCTGGGTGGACGGCGCGCTGCGCCTGATGCCCGGTGTGGGCGAGTTCGTGATCTTCGGCCGGACCATTTCGCTGAACGTGCTCATCCCGGCCCTCGGCCCGGCGGCCCTGCTGTTCACCGTGATGTTCGCCTGGCCGTGGATCGAAAGCTGGGTGACCAAGGACACCCGCGAGCACCACATCCTGGACCGCCCGCGCAACGTCCCGTTCCGCACCGCCACCGGCGTCGCCGGCATCGTCTTCTACTCGGTGATGTGGGCAGCTGCCAGCTCCGACTTGATCGCCACGCACTTCCACGTGTCGCTCAACGACGTGACGTACTGGCTGCGCGCTCTGTTCTTCCTGGGCCCGATCCTCGGCTTCATCGTCACGCGCCGCATTTGCCTGGCGCTGCAGCGCAAGGACCGCGAGATCGCCCTCCATGGCCGGGAGACCGGACGCATTGTCCGCCTGCCGCATGGCGAGTTCATCGAGGTCCACGAGCCGCTGAACGAGTACAAGCAGTACCGGCTGGTCAGCTACGAGTCGCCCGAGGTAATCCCGGCGCAGCCGAACAGGGCCGGGCACATCAAGCGCTCCGAGAAGCTGCGCGGTGCCCTGTCCCGGTTCTTCTTCGAAGACCGTGTGGCACCGGTTACCCCGGCCGAGCTGGAGGCTGCACACAGCCACCACGCCGAGGTCGAGGCACCCGCCGAGAAGGCGGAAGTCACCGCCCGCTAAGGCAATATCCACATAGAGAAAAGGCCCCGGACCTGGTCCGGGGCCATTTCTCTGTCTCACCCCTTTGCTTCACCGCGGTGGGGCTCCCTGCGTATACCGGGCGGGACGGGCTCTCACGGCGACCACGGGCGGAACGCGGCCGCACGGCGCTCCCCCGGCGCAGCAGTAGCTCTGGGCCCGGCCGGCGGCGCCATTTGCGGCCGAGACGGCCTTCAGCAGCGCCGTACAGCCGTTAGAAGCGCTTGACGTTGTAGGAACGCGGCGCACGTCCCCCGGGCCGTTGCAGCGGCACCCACAGCTTGTACCGGTCCGCGCGGTAATACGAGATCGAGAAGTCGACCATGGTTTTGGAAACGTAGGCATGCCGCTGGATCTTCAGCAGCGGCGATCCGATGTCCACGCTCAGGAGCCGCGCGATGGAGGGCTGGGCCGCGGTCGCCTCAATCGTGTCCTCGCCCCACTCCATGATGAGTCCGTATCGTTCGCTCAAGACGTTGTACAGCGACGACGGCGGGCCCTCGTCGAGGATCCCCGGCACGCGCTGCGCTGGAATGAAGTTTTCGTCCACGCTCATCGGTTCGGCGTCCGCCAGCAGCAGGCGGCGGAAGCGCACCACTGGCTGCCCCTCCTCGATCTGCAGCTCGCGGGCCACCAGCGGGGTGGCGCCGATCTGCTCGAAGCTGAGGACGCGGGCATCGGGAACCATGCCGCGGCGTTGCATCTCTTCGCTGTAGGACGTGAGCTTGACCTGCAGGTCCAGCTTCGGCTGCCGCACAAACGTTCCCAGGCCGACAATGCGTTCGAGCACCTGTTCGGCGACCAGTGAGTCGATCGCCTGGCGCACGGTCATCCTCGCCACGCCGAAGCGTTCGGCCAGTTCCCGCTCCGAGGGAAAAGCGGCCCCGGGTTCGCAGCGCTCCTGGGCATGCCTGCGCAAAATGTCCCTGAGCTGGACGTGCTTGGCGGTACGGGAGGAGCCATCGAGCCCACCCTCGATCGCGGCGGCGTTCACGGACATGCGGCCTCCTGCTCAGCCGGTTTAATTCCCTTTCATCCTATCCGGTCTAGACCAGCGTCGCCGCGCCCGGCCCCCCGGCGGGGACGACGAAAGGGTCCGGAACCCTGACGGTTCCGGACCCTTTCGTCGTGTAGTTGCGGGAATCAGTGCGCGTGGTCCCCGCGGCTGTATTCGTAGACCCAGCCGATGATGGCTACCGTGGTCAGGCCAACGGCGATGTAGACGATCCACCAGCCGACCGCCAGGCCCATGAACCCAGTGGCGGCACCGAGACCGAGCACGATCGGCCACCAGCTCCACGGGCTGAACATGCCCTGCTCGCCGGCACCCTCATGGATCTCGGCGTCGACCCGGTCCTCCGGACGGGCACCGATGCGCCGCGCCGTAAACCAGAGGTAACCGCCGATCATCAGGGACAATCCGGCCGTCAGGTACAGCGCCAGCCAGCCGACGGGCTCTTCCCAGTTCCCCATGTAGCCGTAGACGGTGGCAACGAGGGCGAAGAACGGCGCAAGCGCAATGAATAGCCAGGCTTCAATCTTCACAGTTATGCGTCCTTCTGGTCAGCGGGACCGGCCATCTGGGCCACCGGTGCCGGAGTCGTCGGGGTGTGCCGCGGTGCCAGCTCCGGGTGGTGCAGGTCCAGGGCGGGGCGCTCCGACCGGATGCGGGGCAGCGAGGTGAAGTTGTGCCGCGGCGGCGGGCAGGAGGTCGCCCACTCAAGCGAACCACCGAAGCCCCAGGGGTCGTCGACCTCGACCTTCTTGCCGTTGCGCCAGGTGATGTAGACGTTCCAGAAGAACGGGATCATCGAGGCGCCCAACACGAAGGATGCAACCGTGGAGAACTGGTTCATCGCGGTGAACCCGTCTTCCGGCATGTAGTCGGCGTAGCGACGGGGCATGCCCTCGACGCCGAGCCAGTGTTGGATGAGGAAGGTGCCGTGGAAGCCCAGGAACAGCATCCAGAAGTGGATCTTGCCGAGGCGCTCGTTGAGCATCTTGCCGGTCCACTTGGGCCACCAGAAGTAGAAGCCCGCGAACATTGCGAACACGACGGTGCCGAAGACCACGTAGTGGAAGTGCGCCACCACGAAGTAGGTGTCGGAGACGTGGAAGTCCAGCGGCGGGGAAGCCAGGATGATGCCGGTCAGGCCGCCGAACAGGAAGGTCGCCAGGAAGCCCAGGCTCCACAGCATGGGCGTCTCGAAGGTGATCGATCCGCGCCACATGGTGCCGATCCAGTTGAAGAACTTCACCCCGGTTGGCACCGCGATGAGCATCGTCATGAAGGCGAAGAACGGCAGCAGCACCGAGCCGGTGACGTACATGTGGTGGGCCCACACCGTCACGGACAGCGCGGCGATGGCGATCGTGGCGTAGACCAGGCCCTTGTATCCGAAGATCGGCTTGCGGCTGAACACCGGGAAGATCTCGGAAACGATGCCGAAGAACGGCAGGGCGATGATGTAAACCTCAGGGTGGCCGAAGAACCAGAACAGGTGCTGCCAGAGGATGGCACCGCCGTTCTCCGGGTTGAAGATGTGCGCACCCAAGCGCCGGTCGGCGCCGAGGGCGAACAGCGCCGAGGCCAGGGGCGGGAATGCCATCATGACGAGGATGGCGGTGACCAGCGTGTTCCAGGTAAAGATCGGCATCCGCCACATGGTCAGGCCCGGGGCGCGCATGGTGATGATCGTGGTGATGAAGTTGACCGAACCGAGGATGGTGCCGAAGCCGGACAGCGCCAGGCCGAAGACCCACAAGTCCCCGCCGACTCCCGGGGAGAAGGTGGTGTTGGACAACGGTGCATAGGCAAACCAGCCGAAGGAAGCGGCGCCCTGCGGGGTGATGAAACCGGCCACCGCAATGATGCTGCCGAACAGGAAGAACCAGAAAGCCAGCGCGTTCAGGCGCGGGAACGCTACGTCGGGGGCACCGATCTGCAGCGGCATGATGACGTTGGCGAAGCCGGCAAACAGCGGCGTGGCGAACATCAGCAGCATCACCGTGCCGTGCATGGTGAACAGCTGGTTGTACTGTTCCTTGGTCTGCAGGATCTGCATGCCGGGCTCGAACAGTTCGGCGCGGATGACCAGGGCCATCACGCCGCCGAGGCAGAAGAAGATGAACGACGCGATCAGGTACATGTACCCGATGGTCTTGTGGTCCGTGGAGGTGATCCAGTTGACGACGATGCGCCCCTTGGACACCGGCACGACGCGCGGAGCTACCGTGGTAGCCCGGTCGTCAGCTGTGTATTCGTACGTTGACACTTGTGGCCCTCGCTCCTTTACTCAGACGCTTCAGCGTAGGGGTTGCGGTCGTACTCTTCGCCGAGCTGGCCGTCCTTGAGCCGCGCCATCTGAGCGTCGAATTCAGCCTCGGAGACCACCGCGACACGGAAGAGCATTTCGGAGTGGTACTCGCCACAAAGCTCGGCGCACTTGCCGTCGTAGATGCCCTCACGGGTGGGGGTGAAGTTCAGGAAGTTGGTCTTGCCCGGGATCATGTCCACCTTCTGCAGGAAGGCGGGAACCCAGAACGAGTGGATGACGTCGCGGGAGTTGATCTGCAGCTCCACGCTCTGGTTGACCGGCAGGTACAGCGTGGGCAGGGTCTCCGGGACGCCGGTCTCGCCGGTCAGGTGGGCCTGCACGCCGGCAAAGTACTTGTCCTGCTTGACGTAGTTGAAGTCCCAGGCCCACTGCTTGCCGCGCACGTCGACGACGACGTCGGGGTTGTCCACCCGCTCGGTGATGTTGGACGTGGTCTTGTCCGTGAAGTAAAAGAAGACCATGACCATGACCACGGGAACCGCGGTGTAGAAGATCTCCAGCGGCAGGTTGTAGCTCAGCTGGCGCGGGTAACCCGTTTCGTCCTTGCGGCGGCGGTACGCGATGATGCACCAGAGGATCAGGCCCCAGGTCACGACACCGACGGCCAGCGCGGCGATCCATCCGTTGACCCACAAATCAATGATTTCGGGCGTGTGGTTGGTAACGTCCCGCTCGGTGGGCAACCAACCCAAACGGACTTCTTCTGAACATCCCGTCAACAACAACGCACCGAGTGCACCCAGACCTGTAGCCTTGGCGATTCTGGCGCGTCGACTGCCGGTTCGAACCTGCGAACTCACAGACGGCCCTTCCTCTTTGTTTCGTGCAAGTGATGCGGCCATGGCAGAGCTGAGCCTGGCCGCATATCCAGTTTTACTACTCACTGTAGAGCTTACCCGCCCACATGACTTCCATGTGACAGGCTCCCCCGTGCGTCGGCCGTCCCGGCGGCCGGAGAGCGCCCTGCAGGCCCTTAGTGGAAGGAGTCTCCACAGGCGCAGGAGCCACCGGCGTTCGGGTTGTCGATGGTGAAGCCCTGCTTGGAAATCGTGTCCTCGAAGTCGATCGAGGCGCCCGAGAGGTAAGGAACGCTCATCTTGTCGACGACGACCTCGACCCCGTCGAAATCACGGACAGCGTCTCCGTCGAGCATCCGCTCGTCGAAGTACAGCTGGTAGATCAGGCCGGAGCATCCGCCCGGCTGTACGGCAACGCGCAGGCGCAGATCCGTGCGGCCTTCCTGCTCCAGGAGGCTGCGGACCTTTCCGGCGGCGACGTCGGTCAAAGCAACTTCATGCGTGGGCAGTTCTGCCGCTTCGGGTGCCGTGGTGGGGGCGGACGAGTTGGTCGTTGCGCTCATTGCACTTCCTTATCTATTTCGGGCCGTCCGGTGACCTGCTGCTATTACTCAGTGGTGCGTCGGGCTTCCCATCCATCGTACGTCTGGTGGGCCGAAATGGGATAACTCTCCCCCGCCTCCAGCCTGGCGCGAACAGGCCTAGAGTCCCTCGCCGTTCAACCGTGCCAGGAGCAGCGCCTGGGCCAGGACCGCGTTGCGGAAGTCCCCGAGATGCAGCGACTCGTTGGCCGAGTGCGCCCGCGAATCGGGGTCCTCGACGCCGGTGATCAGGATCTGTGCCTCCGGATAGACCTCCGTGAGGTCGGCGATGAACGGGATGGACCCGCCCATGCCGGCCTCCACCGGCAGCGTGCCCCACGCCTGCTCCAGGGCCGTGCATGGCCGGCGGCGGTCTTGGGCATGCTTCGAGTCTAACGAGGCGCCGGAGATTGTCCGTTCAGCGCCACCGGCCGCTACCGTGGAAGGCA
>NZ_JBNHGF010000058.1:0-11442 GCF_059091005.1 Arthrobacter sp. Y3223164 | reverse complement strand
CGACGTCCACCGCGTCTGCACCGGCATCCACGGCGGCCAGCAGCGTCGCCAGCTGGCCCCCGGCCGTGTCGTGGGTATGCACGTGCACCGGCAGATCGAAGCGCTCGCGCAGCGCCGTGACCAGCTTCGCCGCGGCCGCCGGACGCAACAGGCCGGCCATGTCCTTGATTGCCAGGATATGCGCCCCTGCCTCGACGATCCGCCCGGCCAGCTCCAGGTAGTAGTCCAGCGTGTACAGGTCCTCCGTCGGATCCAGCAGGTCTCCGGTGTAGCAGAGCGCTACTTCGGCCACGGCGGTTCCCGTCTCCCGCACCGCCCGGATTGCCGGCTCCATCTGGGAGACGTCGTTGAGCGCATCGAAGATCCTGAAGATGTCGATGCCGGTGGCGGCAGCTTCCCGGACGAACGCCGTGGTGACTTCCTCCGGGTACGGGGTATAGCCGACGGTGTTCCGCCCGCGCAGCAGCATTTGCAGGCAGATGTTCGGCATCGCCTGGCGCAGCGCCGCCAGGCGCTCCCACGGGTCCTCGCCCAGGAACCGCAGCGCGACATCGTAGGTTGCGCCGCCCCACGCCTCGACCGAGAGCAGCTGCGGGGTGAGGGCCGAAACGGCGGGTGCGGCGTTGAGCAGGTCCTTGGTGCGTACCCGGGTGGCCAGCAGCGACTGGTGGGCGTCACGGAAGGTCGTGTCCGTGACCGCCACGGCTGTCTGGGCCCGCAGCTCGGCCGCAAACTTCTCCGGGCCCAGTTGCTGCAGCCGCTGCCGGGAGCCGGACGCCGGAACGGCCGTCAGGGCACCGGTGGCCTCCAGCGCCTGCCTGGCGGGTTCGGGCAGCTTCTCCACCGGTGCCGTGGACACTGGCAGCTCGCCGTGCGGTTTGTTGACGGTGACGTCCGCCAGCCAGGTCAGCAGCTTGGTCCCGCGGTCCGCCGAGACCCGGGCCTTGAGCAGTTCCGGCCGCTCGTCGATGAACGAGGTGGCGACGTTGCCGGCCAGGAAGTCCGGGTCCTCCAGCACCGCCTGCAGGAACGCGATGTTGGTGGAGACGCCGCGGATGCGGAACTCGGCCAGGGCACGCCGGGCCCGGGCGGCCGCCGTCGCGAAGTCGCGGCCGCGGCAGGTGAGCTTGACCAGCATCGAGTCAAAGTGCGGGCTGATTTCGGCTCCGGTGTAGATGGTGCCGCCGTCCAGCCGGACACCGGCGCCGCCGGCCGACCGGTAGGCGGTAACCTTGCCGACGTCGGGACGGAAGCCGTTGGCCGGGTCCTCGGTGGTAATACGGGACTGCATGGCCGTGCCGTTGACGGACACGGCCTGCTGGGACAGGCCCAGGTCGGCCAGGGTCTCGCCCGCGGCGATGCGCAGTTGGGACTGTACCAGGTCGACGTCGGTGATCTCCTCGGTCACCGTATGCTCTACCTGGATGCGCGGGTTCATCTCAATGAAGACATGCTGCCCGGCCCGTTCACCGACCGTGTCTACCAGGAACTCGACCGTGCCGGCATTGGTGTATCCGAGCGCCTGTGCGAACGTGACCGCGTCCCGGTACAGTGCCTGCCGGATGCCCTCGTCCAGGTTGGGTGCGGGGGCGATTTCGATGACCTTCTGGTGCCGGCGCTGGAGCGAGCAGTCGCGTTCGAAGAGGTGCATGACGTTGCCCTGCCCGTCGGCCAGGATCTGCACCTCGATGTGGCGCGGCCGCAATACGGCCTGTTCAAGGAAAACGGTCGGATCGCCGAAGGCCGTGTCGGCTTCCCGCATGGCAGCCGCGAGTGCGTCCGGGAGATCCTTGCGGTTGTCGACCCGGCGCATGCCGCGCCCGCCACCGCCGGCAACCGCCTTGACGAAGATCGGGAAGCCTATCTCCTCGGCTTCGGCCAGCAACTTCTCCGGATCGGCACTGGGCTCGGTGGACTTCAGCACCGGGATCCCGGCCCGGCGGGCCGCCTGCAGGGCATGGACCTTATGACCCGCGAGCTCCAGCACATCGGCCTTGGGGCCGACGAAGGCGATGCCGGCACCGGCAGCGGCGCGGGCCAGCTCGGGATTCTCGGACAGGAATCCGTAACCCGGGTAGATGGCGTCCGCGCCCGACTCCTTGGCGACCCGAATGATTTCGTTGACGTCGAGGTAAGCCCGGACGGGATGCCCCTGCTCGCCGATCAGATACGCTTCGTCGGCCTTCTGCCGGTGGATCGAGTTGCGGTCTTCATACGGGAAGACAGCCACCGTTTTGGCGCCCAGTTCGTAGGCCGCACGGAATGCCCTGATGGCGATTTCTCCACGGTTGGCTACCAAGATCTTTTCGAACATTTCACTCCTGCATCGTTGCCGGGTCCGGACTTTGGGGGGCGAAGCACCGACCGTCCGGCGCCGGCGCCGGCGGACTCAGTGAGCCAAGTCTCACGGACTGCGAGCCGGGCTGGCAAGCCAGTGTTGCACAGATCACGCGCCGCGGCGGTCCTCACGGGCCGCATGTTACGGCGCAAGCTGCGAAACGCCCCGGCGGCGCGGGTGGCACGGTGTGCTGCGGCGCTCCACTTATGATGAATAGGGTGCCGTGAAGACTTATCCGGCGCAGAAGCCCCACGACTCGATACGTTAGGTTTTGGTTTTTACGTGCAAGTAGTGAGCATCAGCAGCCTCAAGGGCGGGGTCGGCAAGACCTCGGTCACGCTGGGCCTGGCCTCTGCGGCGCTGGCAGCGGGAATCCCCACCCTGGTCATCGACTTGGATCCGCATGCTGACGCGACCACGGGATTAGGCGTCAAGCCGTCCCGCCAGACCGACGTCGGCCGGCTCCTCAAGAACGCGCGCAAGGCCGACCTGCGGGCCAACGTCGCCCCGAGCGGCTGGGTGGCCTCGGCGGATCCCGGCAGCGCGCCGGCTTCCGGCCGGAAGGTTCTCGATGTCGCCATCGGCTCCGCCTACTCCGGCATCTACGACCGGCCCGATTTGAGCCGCCGGGACCTGCGCAGGCTTTCGACCGTGCTCTCCCGCGTGAATGACTACTCGCTGGTGCTCATCGACTGCCCGCCGTCGCTCAACGGGCTGACGCGCATGGCGTGGACGGCGAGCACGCGGGTGCTGCTCGTGGCCGAGCCGAGCCTCTTCTCGGTGGCGGGCACCGAACGCACCATGCGCGCCATCGATTTGTTCCGGGAGGAATTCGCCCCGGACCTGAAGACGGCCGGGGTGGTGGCCAACCGTGTCCGGCCCAGCTCCAACGAACACGGTTACCGGCTGGCCGAAATGAAAACCATGTTCGGCGACCTGCTGCTCTCCCCCACCATCGCCGAGCAGGCGAACTGGCAGCAGATCCAGGGGGCAGCGCATTCCGTCCACCAGTGGCCGGGTGAATCGGCACGGCAGGCGGCCGCGCTTTTCGACGAGCTGCTCAAGAACCTGACCGATTCCGGCCGGATGCGCAGCCGCGCGCTCCGCCGCCAGCCCATCTGACAACAGGTCCCGGACCGGGCGGCGGGTCCGCCCGGGCCGCACCTTACACACGGGATCGCGATACACGGGTTCGCGCCTTTAATCAGCGGGAGGGGCCCCGGTTTCCCGGAGCCCCTCCCGCTGTTATCTCCTGTGTGCGGTCAGCTGATCTTGCGCGCGGCGCGCCGGCGGCTCAGCTCGTCGTCGGGAAAATCCTGTTCCTCTGCGGCATGTTCGCTGGGGAGCTCCGCGAGGCTGCCTTCGACCTCTCGCCACACCCGGCCGACGGCGATGCCGAAGACTCCCTGTCCGCCCTGGACCAGGTCGATGACTTCGTCGGCGGAGGTGCACTCGTACACGCTGGCGCCGTCGCTCATGAGGGTAATCTGGGCCAGATCTTCCACGCCGCGTTCACGCAGGTGGCCAACGGCGGAGCGGATCTGCTGCAGCGAGACGCCGGTGTCGAGCAGTCGCTTGACCACCTTCAGGACCAGGATGTCGCGGAAGCTGTAGAGGCGCTGCGAGCCGGAGCCGGACGCGCCGCGGACGGCAGGTTCCACCAGTCCGGTGCGTGCCCAGTAGTCCAACTGCCGGTAGGTGATGCCGGCTGCCTTGCATGCTGTGGGACCGCGGTAACCGGCGTCCTCGTCCAGCACGGGCAGGTCTTCGGTGAACAGCAAGCCCTGGGCACTTGCGGGTATGGCAGCGCCGGTCTGCAGAGCGTGCGGCATCTCGCCTGCATCACCTTTAGGACTCACGTGAACCCTCCTTGTCGAAGTTCCCTGTGGGGAATGAGCTTCGCAGTCAGCCCAGAGGTCTGGTCTAAGTCTGCCTTGAGATGGCCTGCGGTGCAATGGGAACTGTATGCTTCGACGTTAGAACGGCGGGGGCCGCCGGTCAAAGACGCTGGCCTTTTTGCTGCGGCGTGTCGGATGCCCCGGAGCCGGGCCGGGCGTTTCGGGTGCCGGAACCAAATGCCGGCGACGGCTATTTCTCGAAGTCCTCGGGCTCCACGTCGGCGAGGAATTCCCTGAACTCGCGCAACTGGCTTTCCGCGTTCTCCTGCGCCGGGCCGTCGGATTCCTCGTCGTCGGCCGCTTCGGCGATCTTGACCCCGGCCTCGTCCATTACCTCGTCCGCACAATAGATCGGGCAGGGCACGCGCAGTGCCACCGCGATGGCGTCCGAGGCGCGGGAGCTGACTGTCACCCCGCCGTCAAACACCAGCTCGGCAAAGAAGACGGTGTCCTGGACCGTCACCAGGCGGACTTCGGTGATCCGCCGGCCGAGCACGTCCACGACGTCGCGGAGCAGGTCGTGGGTCATGGGGCGCGGCGGTTTGATGCCCTGCTGGGCGAACGCAATCGCGCTGGCTTCCGGCGCGCCGATCCAGATGGGTATGTGCCGTTCGCCTTCGGTTTCCTTGAGCAGCACCAGCGGCTGGTTCGACGGGAGTTCAATGCGGACTCCGACAACCTCGAGTTCGAGCATGGCTTCTCCGTTCAGCGGTCCATCTGGGCCAGGTGCCCGTGAACCAGCGCCGTATGCAGGTTCAGGCACAGATCGCTGATTTCCTTGGCCGCCTCGGCGGCGCGGGCCCGGGAGGCGACGTCGCGCCGGGACGCCAGCGGGGCCACCGCACGTTCCACCAGCCCGACCTCGCGGTCTGCGGCGGCCCGGAACGGGCGGAGGTGCCGAGGTTCGATGCCATGGCTGCCCAGCTGCCTGCAGGCGCGCACGACCTTGAGTGCGTGTTCGTCGAAACAGGCGTCGTGGGCGTGGATCAGGCCGTAGGCCAGAAGGTCGTCCACGAGTTCCGTGGACGCTCCGCTGGCCTGCAGGAGCTCGGCCCGGGTGAGCGCCCGGCCGCGTCCGTTTAGTTCTGCCGCCAGCGGCTCCGAGACTATCCGGGGGGCCAGGGTCATACCGCCGGGCAGGGCCTCCGGCCGCTCGCCGCGATCGATCGCGTCCAGATAATCCTTGATGACCTTGAGCGGCAGGTACTGGTCGCGTTGCAGGGCCAGCACGAAACGGAGGCGTTCTACGTCCTGGCCGGTGTACTTCCGGTAGCCGGCCGGCGTCCGCTGGGGGCTGATCAGCCCCTTCTCTTCCAGAAACCGGATCTTGGAGGCCGTGATCTGCGGGAAATCCTCCGTCAGCTGTTGCAGCACCTCGCCGATATTGAGGACGCTGCTGCGGTACCCCTCCCGGGACGGCCCGAGGGTGCGCCGCGCTGGCTGGGACCCGGGCACGGGTTAGCCCTGCCCCTTTGCCGCCGTGCCTGCGTAGTAGGTCAGGCGGAACTTGCCAATCTGCACCTCATTGCCTGTCCGCAGCTGCAGGCTGTCCACACGGTCGTTGTTCACGTAGGTGCCGTTGAGGCTGCCGGAGTCCACCACCATGAAGCCGTCGCCGGAGCGGCGGAATTCCGCGTGCTTCCGCGACACCGTGACGTCGTCAAGGAAGATGTCCGCTTCCGGGTGCCGGCCGGCGGTGGTGACGTCCTGGTCCAGCAGGAACCGGGCCCCGGCGTTCGGGCCGTCGTGGGCTATCAGCAGCGCCGACCCGGCCGGCAGCGCGATCACCGATGCTTCCTCTTCGCGGGAGAGCCTCGGTTTGGCGACGTGGGCCAGAGTCTGCGGCGGCAAAAAGATGGATGTGGTTTCCGCGTGCGCCTCCGGGTTCCGGCTGTCGCCGTTCCCGTTATCCGTGGCGTTGCGAGCTTCGCCCACCATCAATAGTTCCTCCCGTAAAAATGTAGCGGCCAACCGGTTCAGGACCGGTTGGCCGTCGAGTGGCTCCGGTAGCTCCTAGCCTACCTGCTGTTCATACTCCGGGGCACTGAGCAAGGTCTCCAGCGCCGCCGGATCCGACAGCTTGACCTCCAGCAGCCACCCCTCCCCGTACGGATCGGAGTTGATCAGGGCCGGGTCGGTTTCCAGGGCGTCGTTGACGGCCGCGACCTCACCGCTGACGGGAGCGTAGATGTCGCTGACGCTCTTGGTCGATTCCACCTCGCCGATGACTTCGTTGGCGGTGATGGAGGAGCCGGCTTCCGGCATCTGCACGTAGACCACATCGCCGAGGGCGTCCTGCGCAAAGTCGGTGATACCCAGGCGCACCGTGCCTTCGGCCTCGGCGGCAGCCACCCACTCATGCTCGGCTGTGTACTTCAGGTCGGCAGGAATATTGCTCATCGGTTGCCTTTCTCGCACCATGGACGGCCAGTTGCTCCGGCAAGGATCCGTTCCCCGCCATCGCTGAAAGTATAGGCATACAGGGCCTTGCACAAGCCAATGGAAAAGGGACCCGGTCCTCGCGGACCGGATCCCTTGCTGTCGGGTTGACAGGATTTGAACCTGCGACCCCTTGACCCCCAGTCAAGTGCGCTACCAAGCTGCGCCACAACCCGAAGTTCCGCCTTCATGCAACCGGCGGAACCACCTCAAATACTGTACAGCATTTTTCCCTGCGTCATGACCACCGGGCGCCACTGCGGGCGGCGGGGCCGGGTCAGTGCTTGCGGGACCGCTTCTCGCGCACCCGCATGCTGACCTCGATCGGGGTGCCTTCAAAGCCGAATGTTTCACGCAGCCGGCGGGCAATGAAGCGGCGGTAGCCGGGGTCCAGGAAACCGGTGGTGAACAGCACGAACTTCGGCGGCCGTGAGGAAGCCTGCGTGCCGAACAGAATGCGCGGCTGCTTGCCGCCGCGTACCGGGTGCGGGTGGGCCGCGACCAGTTCGCCCAGGAAGGCGTTCAGGCGGCCGGTGGGGATGCGTTTGTCCCAGGACTCGAGGGCACGGTCCAGCGCCGGGACCAGCCTGTCCTTGTGCCATCCGGTCTTGGCCGAGATGTTCACCCGGGGCGCCCAGTCCACGTGGGCCAGGTCCTGCTCGATCTCGCGTTCGAGGTACCGGCGGCGGTCGTCGTCCAGCAGGTCCCACTTGTTGAAGGCAAGCACCAGGGCCCGGCCGGAATCGATGGCCAGCTGCAGGATGCGCACGTCCTGCTCGCTGAGCACCTCGTCCACGGCCAGCAGCACGACGGCGACCTCCGCCTTTTCGAGCGCGGCCTGCGTGCGGAGCGAAGCATAGAAGTCCGCGCCTTGCTGCATGTGCACGCGGCGGCGGATCCCGGCCGTGTCAACGAAGCGCCACGTCCGTCCGCCCAGTTCGATCATTTCGTCGACCGGATCGCGGGTGGTGCCGGCGATCGTGTCGACCACTACCCGCTCGCTCCCGGCCAGCTTGTTCAGCAGCGACGATTTGCCCACGTTCGGGCGGCCGATCAGGGCTACCCGCCGCGGGCCTCCCGTGCGCTCGAGTCCCCCGTAGGCAGAGAATTCAGGCAGCACCTCCAGGGCCGCATCGAGCATGTCGGCCGTTCCCCGGCCGTGCAGTGCCGACACGGGATAGGGCTCGCCGAAGCCGAGGCCCCACAGGGCCGCGGCTTCGGCTTCCTGGGCCAGGTCGTCCACCTTGTTGGCCACCAGGATGACCGGTTTCTTCTTGCGGCGCAGCATCTTTACCACGGCCTCATCCGTGGCCGTGGCCCCGACGTTGGCGTCGACGACCAGCAGGACGGCGTCGGCCATGTCCACCGCGATTTCGGCCTGGTCGGCGACGCGGGCGTGGATGCCGCGGGCGTCATGCTCCCAGCCGCCGGTGTCCACCAGGGTGAACGGGCGCCCGTTCCAGTGGGCCGAGTAGGAGACCCGGTCGCGGGTGACGCCGGGGGTGTCTTCGACGACTGCCTCGCGCCGGCCAATGATCCTGTTCACCAGCGTCGACTTGCCCACATTGGGCCGGCCGACGATGGCCAGCACCGGGGCCACCCGGAGCGGTTCGTCGTCGGGGACGGGTTCTCCTGCAGCCGCCAGCAGCGCGGCGTCCTCGTCGTCAAGGTCGTAATCGGCCAGGCCGGCGCGCAGCGACGCGGCGCGCAACTCGGCTTCGTCGTCATCGAGCTCAAGCATGTGCTCGGCGATCTGGTCCTCGCCCGCCGGACGGTATTCCTCGTCGGCCGGCCGATCCGCCGGGGAGGATCCGGGCTGGGTGTCACTCATCGTCTGTTCCTTCTGGGTAGGCAGCAAGCCGGTTGTCGTCGGGGGGCGTGGTTGGCCGGAAGCGGCTGCCCGGTGTTCGCCACGCTGTGCCGGACATAGCCGGACAACTGCCGGCGGATCTCTTCGGCTGCAGTGTCAATTGAAACACGCCCGGACGCCGAGGACCGCCTCCGGCAGGTCTGCGGGGAGCCGAATGCCGCGTGGAAAACGCGGCCGGGGCGAAGGATGGCATCCCGCTGCTCGCCGGTGATCCTGGCGCCGAGGACGGCCACCGGCACCACGGGGGCACCGCTGTTCAACGCCAGCCAGGCCACCCCCGGGCTGACGGCGGCGGCGGGTTCAGTGTGCGGCATGCCGGACGACGGCGAGCACCGCTTCGACGGTTTGTTCGAAATCCAGATCGGACGAATCCACCGTGAAGACGCCGTCGGCGGCCTCGGAAAAGTTCACCACGGTCGAATCCTTGGCGTCGCGGGCCAGCACCTGCTCGTGCAGGTCGGCGTCGCTCTGCGTTCCGCCCAGCTGGAGGCCGCGCCGGCGCAGCCTTGCTTCTTCGCTGGCGGTCAGCAGCAGCCGCACCTCGGCGTCGGGAGCGACGACCGTGGTGATATCTCGACCCTCGGCAACGATCCGACGGCCGGAGTCGGCGATGATCTGCTGCTGGCGCCGGACCAGCTCGGCTCGTGCCCCCAGCGTCGTGGCCACGGCGCTCACGGAGGCGGAGATTGACGGCTTGCGGATTTCGTCGGTGATGTCCGTGGAGCCGATGCGCACGTATTCGTCGTCCGGGTGGGTGCTGATCTGCAGGTCTACGTCCTTGCTGGCCTGTTCGACGGCCGCCGCATCCGCCAGGTCCACACCGGTGTTGACGCAGTACCAGGTCACGGCACGGTACATTGCGCCGGTGTCGAGGTAGGACGCGTGCAGCCGCCGTGCGGTTTCCTTGCTGACGGACGACTTGCCGGAGCCGGACGGCCCGTCGATGGCAACCACCAGCGCCTTGCCCTGCCGGTAACGAGCCATATCCACTTCCGCCGCGCTCATTGCACAACCTTCCATCCACGTGAGGTCAAGTAATCAATTGCTTCGTGCCGCTTGCTGGGCAGCACGGCAAGCTCCGCCAGCCCCACCGGCTGGCCCGCCGAGTGCTCCAGGCGCAGGTCTTCCAGGTTGATGCCCACCTCGCCGATCTCGGTCAGCAGGCGGGCGATTTGGCCCGGCGTGTCGTCGACCAGGACGGTCAGCCACGCGAACGCCTGCGGCGGAGCGCCGTGCTTGCCGGGAATCCGCGCCTGGCCGGCGTTGCCTTCGCTGATCAGCTTGGCCATGTCCAACCGGGAGCCGTCGGCCTCGGGGTGCTCAAGCGTCCTGATCAGCCGTTCCAGGTCTTCGCGGATGCCGTACAGGATGTCCACGAGCCGGGACGCGTTCGCGCCGAGAATCTGCACCCACAACGCCGGGTCGCTGGCCGCAATCCGGGTGACGTCGCGCAGGCCCTGGCCGGAAAGGGACAAGGCATGCGCCGGCGTGTCCTGCAGCCGGCTGGCCAGCAGCGAGGACATCACTTGCGGCAGGTGCGAGATTAACGCCACGGCGGCGTCATGTTCGTCGGCCGACATGTGCGAGACCACCGCGCCCAGGTCGATCGCCAGCGCGTGCGCCGTCTTCACCGCCCCCGGCGAGGACAACTCCGACGGGCACAGGACCCACGGCATCGACGTGAAGAGCTCGCCGCGGGCGGCGACGGGGCCGGATTTTTCCCGCCCCGCCATCGGGTGGGTACCCACGTAGCGGCCCAGGTCCGCCTCCGCCAGGTCCGGGTCCTTGGCCAGCGCCTCGAAGACGGCCGTCTTGACGCTCGCAATATCCACGACGACGGCGTCCGGGTAGTCGCGCAGCGCGCGCGACACGACGGCGGCGGTGACGTCCGGGGGCGCCGCGACGACGACCAACTGGGGCTCCACCCTCTCGCCGGCAGGCAGGATCCGGCCGGCACCGATATCCTGCGCCACGGCCTGGGCCGACGGCGAGGGGTCCGAGAGCAGCACGTCGATGCCGCGGGCACGCAGGCCGAGCCCGATGCTGGCTCCGAGCAGGCCGGTTCCCATCACCAGGACCGGCCCGGACAGGTGGGTTGCCTGCGCGTGTGCCGGGTTCACCGGCTACATCCCCACCAGGGCCAGCAGGTGCCCTGCTTCCTGGCGGCCGAGGGCGCGGATGCTGCCCTGTCGCTGGTCGCCCAGCCGGATGGGGCCGAACTGGATCCGGACGAGCCGTTCCACGGGGTGGCCGACGGCGTCAAACAGCCGCCGCACGACGCGGTTCTTGCCCGAATGCAGCACGACTTCCACCAGGACGTGTCCCGGCGTCGAGTCGACCAGCTTGAACGAATCGACCGAGGACACGCCGTCTTCCAGCTCGATCCCGGATTTCATCCGCGCCCCGACACCGTGCGGCATCGGCCCGCGGACCTGCACCAGATACGTCTTGGGGACCTCGTAGGACGGATGGGTGAGGCGGTTGGCGAGTTCGCCGTCGTTGGTCAACAGCAGCAGGCCTTCGGTGGCCTGGTCCAGCCGCCCCACATGGAACAGCCGCTGGCCCTGCTGCGGCTTGAGGTAGTCGCTGATGCAGGGGCGTCCCTCCGGATCCTCCATGGTGGAGACAACACCCTTTGGCTTGTTGAAGACCAGGTACGTCAGCGTTTCATCCATCTGGACGCGGATGCCGTCCACATGGATGACCGCGCGGGACGGGTCGACGCGCACGCCAAGTTCGCGCACGGTCACGCCGTCCACCTCGACCCGGCCGGCCTGGATCAATTCCTCGCACACCCGCCGGGAGGCCACGCCCGCGCCGGCGAGCACCTTCTGCAGGCGCACGCCCTCGGGATCGTGCAGCTCGGAGGCCGCCCCCGCTCCCGCCCGCGAGGGACG
>NZ_JBNHGF010000057.1:0-11548 GCF_059091005.1 Arthrobacter sp. Y3223164 | reverse complement strand
GCCCCTCGGCGATCGCCCACACGATCAAGGACTGTCCGCGCCCGGCGTCGCCGGCCACGAAGATGCCCCCGGCGCCGGTCATGTAGCCGCCGTCGCGGGCGACGTTCCCGCGCTCGTCGAAGGACGCGTTGACCTGCGCGTCGATCCCGGCATGCTCCGGACCGGTGAAGCCCAGGGACAGGAACACCAGGTCCGCCGGGATCTCCCGCTCCGTGCCGGGCTTGGGCACCCGCCTGCCGTCCACGAACTCGGTCTCGGCGACCTTCAGTGCGGTGAGCACGCCGTTCTCGCCCACGAACTCCACGGTGGAGGCGAGGTAGGTCCGCTCGCCGCCTTCCTCGTGGGCGCTGGCCACTTCGAACAGCGTGGGGAATGTCGGCCACGGCTGGTGCGAAGCACGCTGTGCCGGCGGCTGCTTGCCGATGGCCAGGGTAGTAACCGAGGACGCCTGCTGCCGGTGCGCGGTGCCGAGGCAGTCCGCGCCGGTGTCGCCGCCGCCCAGGATCACCACGTGCTTGCCCCGGGCGTCGATCTGGTCCGGGACCGCCTCGCCGGCCACCACCCGGTTGGCCTGCACCAGGTAGTCCATGGCGAAGTGCACGCCGGACAGCCCGCGCCCGGGGATCGGCAGGTCCCGTGGCACGGTGGCACCGGTCGCGATCACCACGGCGTCGTAGCGTCGGCGCAGCTGATCCCAGCTGATGTCCTTGCCCGCCTCGATGCCGGTGCGGAACCGCGTGCCCTCGGCCCGCATCTGCTCCAGCCGGCGGTCCAGGTAGTGCTTCTCCATCTTGAAGTCGGGAATGCCGTAACGCAGCAAACCGCCCACCTTGTCGTCGCGCTCGTACACCGCCACGGTGTGGCCGGCCCGCGTCAGCTGCTGCGCCGTGGCCAGCCCCGCGGGGCCGGATCCGACGATGGCGATCGTGTGACCGGTCAGCCGCTCCGGCGCGTGCGGAGTCACCCAGCCCTGGTCGAAGGCTTCCTCGATGACGGAGACTTCCACCTGCTTGATGGTCACCGCCGGCTGGTTGATGCCCAGCACGCAGGCCGCCTCGCACGGCGCCGGGCACAGCCGGCCGGTGAATTCGGGGAAGTTGTTGGTGGCGTGCAGCCGCTCGATCGCCTCCTGGTCCTTGCCGCGCCAGGTCAGGTCGTTCCACTCCGGGATCAGGTTCGCCAGCGGGCAGCCCTGGTGGCAGAACGGGATGCCGCAGTCCATGCAGCGGCCGGCCTGGCTGCGGAGCACGCCCTTCTCCTGCGCCTCGTAGACTTCCTTCCAGTCCATGATCCGCACGGGAACAGGACGGCGGGGCTGGGTCTGGCGTTCTCGAACTTTCATAAATCCGCGTGGGTCAGCCACCGGTTACCTCCAGGATTCGGGTCCAGACAACGTCGCCGTCGGGGTCGAGCCCTTCGGCTTCGGCGTTCGCCCGGGCTTGCAGCACCGCCGCGTAGTCGCGCGGCAGCACCTTGGTGATGCGGGCCAGGGTCCCTTCGAGGTCCTCGAGCAGGCGCCCGGCGAGCCGGGAACCGGTCTCCTCCGCATGTTTCTTCAACAGGGTGGCGATGGTCCCTTCGTCCGCCGGGTCCGGCCGCAGCAGCTGCAATTCGCCGTTGCCGGTGCTCTGCGTGTTCAGCATGCCGGGGTCCAGGTCCAGCACGTAGGCCACGCCGCCGGACATGCCGGCGCCGAAGTTGCGGCCGGTCCGGCCCAGGACCAGGGCCAGTCCCCCGGTCATGTACTCGCAGCCGTGGTCGCCGATTCCTTCGACGACGGCGGTGGCGCCCGAGTTCCGGACCAGGAACCGCTCGCCCACCTGGCCGCGCAGGAACATCTCGCCGCTGGTGGCGCCGTAACCGATGACGTTGCCCGCAATCACGTTGCGTTCGGACGCGAACGTGTTGGCCCGGTCCGGCCGGACGATAATCCGTCCGCCGGAGAGCCCCTTGCCGACGTAGTCGTTCGAGTCGCCGAGCAGCCGCAGGGTGATGCCGGCGGGCAGGAAGGCGCCCAGCGACTGCCCGGCCTGTCCGGTCAGCGTCACGTCGATGGTGTCGTCCGCCAGGGTTTCGATGCCGAAACGCCTGGTCACTTCGTGGCCGAGCATCGTGCCCACGGCCCGGTCGGTGTTGATCACGTCCAGGCTGATCCGCACCGGTTCGCGGTTGGTCAGCGCGTCCGAGCTCATGGCGATCAGCTGGTTGTCGAAGTGCTTGTCCAGTTCGTGGTTCTGCGTGGTCATGTTGCGCAGCGGGATGTCGGAATCGGTGCCGTAGCCGCGCAGGATCGGTGACAGGTCCAGGCCGTCGGCCTTCCAGTGGTCGAGTGCTTCGCGGGTGTCCAACAGCTCCGCGTGGCCGATGGCCTCGGCCAGGCTGCGGAAGCCCAGTCCGGCCAGCAGTTCGCGCACTTCCTCCGCAATGAACTCGAAGAAGTTCACCACGAACTCGGGCTTGCCGGTGAACCGGCGGCGGAGTTCCGGGTTCTGCGTGGCAACCCCCACGGGGCAGGTGTCCAGGTGGCAGACGCGCATCATGATGCAGCCGGAGACCACCAGCGGCGCCGTCGCGAAGCCGAACTCCTCGCCGCCCAGCAGCGCCGCGATCACCACGTCGCGGCCGCTCTTCAGCTGCCCGTCCACCTGCACGACCACCCGGTCCCGCAGCCCGTTGAGCATCAGCGTCTGCTGCGTCTCGGCCAGCCCCAGTTCCCAGGGCGCTCCGGCATGTTTGAGCGAGTTCAGCGGGCTCGCCCCGGTGCCGCCGTCGTGCCCCGAGACGAGGACGACGTCGGCCTTCGCCTTGGTCACGCCGGCCGCCACGGTGCCGATCCCGACCTCGGACACCAGCTTCACATGCACGCGCGCCGAGGGGTTGGAGCGCTTCAGGTCGTAGATCAGCTGCGCCAGGTCCTCGATCGAGTAGATGTCGTGGTGCGGCGGCGGCGAGATCAGGCCCACGCCCGGTGTCGAATGCCTGGTCCGGGCCACCCACGGGTAAACCTTCTGGCTCATCAGTTGGCCGCCCTCGCCGGGTTTGGCTCCCTGGGCCATTTTGATCTGGAGGTCCTCCGCGTTGGTCAGGTACAGGCTGGTGACGCCGAACCGGCCGGAGGCCACCTGCTTGATCGCCGAACGGCGCTCCGGGTCCAGCAGCCGGTCCACGTCCTCGCCGCCCTCGCCGGTGTTCGATTTCCCGCCCAGCCGGTTCATGGCGATGGCGAGCGTTTCGTGCGCCTCCTGCGAGATGGAGCCGTAGCTCATGGCCCCCGTGGAGAACCGCTTGACGATGCTGGAGACCGGTTCGACCTCCTCCAGCGGCACGGGCGGGCGGGCGCCGGCCTTGAACTTCAACAGGCCGCGGAGCGTCATCAGGTCCTTCGCCTGGTCGTCCACGCCGCGGGTGTACGCCTTGAACACGTCGTAGCGCCGTTCACGGGTGGCATGCTGCAGCCGGAACACCGTTTCCGGGTTGAACAGGTGCGGCGGTCCTTCACGGCGCCACTGATACTCGCCGCCGTTCTCGAGGGACCGGTGGGGGTCTTCGATCCCGTCGGCGGGGTAGGCCTGGGCGTGACGCGCCGCGGCCTCGGCGGCGATGACGTCCAGGCCCACGCCGCCGAGCTGCGACTGGGTGCCGGCAAAGTACTGGTCGACCAGGGATTGGGCGAGCCCGATCGCTTCGAACGTCTGGGCACCGCAGTAGGAGGGGACGGTGGAAATGCCCATCTTGGACATGATCTTCAGGACGCCCTTGCCCAGGCCCTTGATCAGGTTCTGCACGGCCTGGGCCGCGGTGACGCCCTGGAGGTCGCCGTTGCGCACCAGTTCCTCGCAGCTTTCCATCGCCAAATACGGATTGACGGCGGAAGCGCCGTACCCGATGAGGGCGGCCACGTGGTGGACCTCACGCACGTCGCCGGCTTCCACCAGCAGCGAGATCTTGGTCCGGTTGGCACTCTTGAGCAGGTGGTGGTGCACGGCGCTGGTCAGCAGCAGCGACGGGATGGGCGCCCATTGGGCATTCGAGTCCCGGTCCGAGAGCACGATGAACTTCACGCCGCGGTTGACGGCGCCGGAGACCTTTTCGCAGATCTCCTGCAGCCGGGCGGCCAATTCGGCGGCGCCGCCGTCCGGCCGGTAGAGGCCACTCACCTTCAGTGCGAGGCGGCTGCCCTCCTCGTCTTCCATCGCGGCGATCTTGGCCAGTTCGTCGTTGTTGATCACGGGGAAGTTCAGCGCCACCTGGGTGGTGCGAACCTGGCCGGTCGCCAGCAGGTTGCCGTCGGGGCCGATCGACGAACGCAGCGAGGTCACGAGTTCTTCGCGGATGGCGTCCAGCGGAGGGTTGGTCACCTGGGCGAAAGACTGCACGAAGTAGTCGAACAGCAGCCGAGGGCGCTTGGACAACACCGCGATCGGGGTGTCGGTGCCCATGGCCCCCAGCGGTTCGGCGCCGGTGCGGGCCATTGGGCCCAGCAGGATCCGCAGCTCTTCCTGCGTGTAGCCGAAGGTCCGCTGGCGGAGGTTGACCGACGCGGCGGTGTGCACCACGTGCTCGCGTTCCGGCAGGTCCTCCAGCCGGATCATGTTGTCCTTGAGCCATTCGCCCCACGGGTTGGCGGCCGCGACGTCGGCCTTGATCTCCTCGTCCTCGACCAGCCGGCCGGCCTCGGTATCCACCAAAAACATCTTTCCCGGTGAGACCCGGCCCTTCCTGACCACCGTGGCGGGATCGATGTTGACGACCCCGACCTCCGAGGCCAGCACGACCAACCCGTCCTCGGTGACCCAGTAGCGGGCCGGGCGCAGGCCGTTGCGGTCGAGCACGGCCCCAACGAGCCGGCCGTCGGTGAAGGAAACGGCCGCGGGGCCGTCCCACGGCTCCATCAGCATCGAGTGGTACTGGTAGAAGGCACGGCGCTCAGGGTCCATCGTGGCGTGGTTCTCCCACGCCTCCGGAATCATCATCATGATCGCTTGCGTAATCGGGCGGCCCGCGAGCATCAGCAATTCGGCGACTTCGTCAAAAGAGGCGGAGTCGGAGGCGCCGGGCGTGCAAATGGGGAACAGCTCTTCCGGCGTGTCGCCCAGCAGGGGGCCCTTCAGCTGCGACTGGCGGGCCCGCATCCAGTTGCGGTTGCCCTTGACCGTATTGATCTCGCCGTTGTGCGCGATGGTGCGGAACGGCTGGGCCAGCGGCCACGAGGGGAACGTGTTGGTGGAGAAGCGGGAGTGGACGATACCCAGTTTCGTCTTGAAGCGAGGGTCGGAGAGGTCCGGGTAGAAGGGTTCCAGCTGCGCGGTGGTCAGCATTCCCTTGTAGACGATGGTCTTGGACGACAGCGACGGGAAATACACGCCGAACTTGTTTTGGGCGCGCTTGCGGACGCGGAAAACGCGGGCATCCACATCGCTGCTGCCGGCAGCGGCCGGGTCGAGGCCCAGGAACACTTGGGCAAAGTGGGGCATGCAGGACCGCGCCATGGCGCCGACCAGTTCGGCCACTACCGGGACGTCGCGCCAGCCGATGACTGTGAGGCCTTCGGAGGCGGCGATGGCCTCCACGCCGTCCCGCGCTACCGCCGCCTCAGACTCGTCACTGGGCAGGAACGCGGTTCCGGCGGCATACCGGCCGGCCGCCGGCAGTTCGAAGCCCACCACCGCGCGGAAGAATTCATCGGGGATCTGGGTGAGCAACCCGGCGCCGTCGCCGGTTCCTTCGTCGGCGCCGACCGCGCCGCGGTGTTCCAGATTACGCAGCGCCGTCAGCGCCGCGTCGACGATGTGGTGGCCCGGCCCGCCCCGGAGGGTGGCAATCACCGCCAGGCCGCAGGCGTCCTTTTCGTGGGCGGGGTCGTACAGACCGGTTTTTTCCGGGTAGGCGGCGAAACGACTGAACGGCGAGGGCACCGTGGTGTGCCGGCGTTCGTGTCCGCCGCCGAGGCTGCGCGGGGTACTCGACCCCTTGAACGGAGGAGTCATCTGAACTTCCTTCTCCTGGATGTAGGTGAGAAGGGGACGGCGCTGGCCCCGCCCGGGCCCGCTCGAGCAAGCAGGCCCGTGATCCATGGATTCTGTGGCCAGCTCACCCCGCACAGCGCATTCGGTGTCCAGGGGTCGGATGGGGCCGCCAGGATGAACTGTGCGGTCGATCGGCCACGGCCGCCGGGACCGCACTGGGTGGTGCGCCTGTCCGGCGGAGAATCCACGTCAGTGTGGTCGGTACGCCGCATGCCTGCGCCCGGTTGGTGGTCCGGGAGGTGCGTACTGATGGTTCGGCCCGACGGTGAGGGCGGACCGGCCGCGGAGCGAGTCTGTTCTGCGGTAGAGCGACGATAGCACGGCGGGGACCCCGCAACACAGGCTTTTCCGGTTTTTTACCGACCGCTTTTCGGATTGCCGGCGGCAGCCCGGAGCGCACGAAGCCGCCGGAACGTCAGATTGCTGCGTTCCGGCGGCTGCGCGGGGAAACTAGTTCTGGCTGCGGTTGTTGTCCGTCCTGAGCGGGTCGTTCCCGGCCGCGGCATCGGCGGCTTTGGGGGCATTGGCCGCATCGACGGGCTTGGCAGCATCCGCGGGGTTGGCAGCATCCGCGGGGTTGGCAGCATCCGCGGGCTTGGCGGCGGCCTCGGCTGAAGGATCTTCGTCCGCGGCAGGCTCCCCGGCCTTCGCGTCGGACGTCCCCGCAGCGGTTTCGGCCTTCTCCCCCGCGATCACGGAGGATCCTGCCCCGCCGGCGCGGGATCCGCCGTCGTGCTTGGAGGCGTTCTCCTGCCGAGCCGCGGCCTGCCCGGATTCGGCCCCTTCCGCGACTGCCGAGGGCTCACGGCCCGGCAGGTACAGGGAGTCGGTCTCCACGGTCCGCGGACGGCGCGCCAGCACGATGAAGATCACGACGGCGGCGACCAGCAGCAGCAGCGACGTCCAGACGTTCAACCGCTGGGTGATGCCGAAGATCGTGATCATTTCGGCATCGTCGATGCGCAGCATTTCGATCCAAACCCGGCCGAGGGTATAGAACGCGACGTACAGCCAGAACAGCATGCCGCGGCGGAACTTGAAGCGCCGGTCCAGGAGCAGCAGCAGCGCCACGCCCGCCAGGTTCCACAGGGACTCATAGAGGAAGGTGGGGTGGAACAGCGTGCCCGGTTCCGCGTCGGCCGGGAAGTTGGGGTTGTCGGCGTCGATCTCCAGGCCCCAGGGCAGCGTGGTGGGGGCGCCGAAGAGTTCCTGGTTAAACCAGTTGCCCCAGCGGCCGATCGCCTGTGCCAGCAGCACGCCGGGTGCGGCGGCATCCATGAAGGCCGGCAGCTTGAAGCCGGCCCGGCGGCAGCCGATCCAGGCACCGACCAGGCCCAGTGCCACCGCTCCCCAGATTCCGAGCCCGCCGCGCCAGATCTGCGGGATCAGGCCGAGGTCGCCGTTCGGCCCGAAGTAGGCGTCGGGCGAGGAGAACACGTGGTAGAGACGGCCGCCGACGATGCCGAACGGGATGGCCCAGATGGCCACGTCCCAGATGAATTCTTCCGGCCCGCCGCGGGCCTTCCAACGGCGGTGGGTGAGCCAGATGGCCGCGACGATGCCCAGCAGGATGCACAGCGCGTACGCATGGATGGTGAGCGGGCCGATGCTGAATCCGGACCAGCCGGGGCTGGGGATGGAGGCCGGTACGGCCGTTGCGATAGTCGTGCTGTACACCAGGTGAGTCCTCTTGGCCGAAAGTTGCGGGTCGGGCGCGGCCCGCGGCAAACCGCTGGCCACCGGTTATTCTGTCAGGCCCGGGCTGTGCCTTCGCTTAGCCGCGCCGCGAGCTTGCCCAGTGCCGGCACGCCGGCGTTGCCGAGTTCGGCCACCAGCGCGGTGCCCACGATGGCGCCCTCGGCATACGCGCCGATCTCGCGCACGTGCTCGGGGCTGGAGACGCCCAGGCCGACGCAGACCCGTTCGGCTCCGGCCTCGTGCGCCGACCGGACCACGCGCTCGGCGGCGCCGGAAACGCTCTCGCGGGCGCCGGTGACGCCCATGATCGACACCGCGTAGACAAAACCGCGGCTGGCCTTGACCGTCATCGCCATCCGCTCCGGGGAGGAGGACGGGGCGACCAGGAACACGCGGTCCAGCCCGTACTTGTCCGAAGCTTCGAACCATTCGGCCGCCTCGTCCGGAATCAGGTCCGGGGTGATCAGCCCGGCGCCGCCGGCCTCGGCCAGCCGGCGGGAGAACTCGTCTACGCCCATCCGCAGCACCGGATTCCAGTACGTCATCACCAGCACGGCGGCGTCGCAGCGGGCGGTGATGCCGGCGACGATGTCGAACACCTGGCTGACCCGGAAGCCGTCCTTCAGCGCCTGCACGGTGGCGGCCTGGATGACGGCGCCGTCCATCACCGGGTCGGAGTACGGGATGCCGATCTCAATGACGTCGACGCCGTTCTCCGCCAGCGCAACGGCGGCGTCGATGGTGGTCTGGACGTCGGGGTAGCCGGCCGGCAGATAGCCGATCAGGGCGGTCCGGCCGTCGGCCAGGGCCCGGTCGATGGCCGCGGCCGATTTGCTGGCGGTGGCGGTATTGTTCACAGCTGCTCTCCTTCGGAGCCGATTTCGGCCTCGGGCGATTCGTCCGGCAGCAGGCCGAACCACTCCGCCGCGGTGGCGACGTCCTTGTCGCCCCGGCCGGAAAGATTCACGACGATGATGACGTCCTGCGGATGATCCTTGCCCTCGGTCAGGCGCTTGCCCACCCGCAGCGCCCCGGCCAGGGCGTGCGACGACTCGATGGCCGGGATGATGCCCTCGGTGCGGCAGAGCAGCCGGAAAGCGTCCATCGCCTCGCTGTCGGTGACCGGCTCGTAGCTGGCCCGGCCGATGTCCGACAGGTAGGAATGCTCGGGCCCGACACCGGGATAGTCCAGCCCGGCCGAGATCGAATGCGACTCGATGGTCTGGCCGTCTTCATCCTGCATGAGGTAGGAGCGCGCGCCGTGCAGCACGCCGGGCCGGCCCAGCGTGATGGTTGCGGCATGGCGGCCGGTGTCGACGCCGTCGCCGCCGGCCTCAAAGCCGTACAGCGCGACGTTCCGGTCGTCGAGGAAGCCGTGGAAGATGCCGATGGCGTTCGAACCGCCCCCGATGCAGGCGCAGACGGCGTCCGGAAGCCGGCCGGTCTGGTCCAGGATCTGCGCGCGGGCTTCCTCGCCGATGACTTCGTGGAAATAGCGGACGAGCGCCGGGAAGGGGTGGGCGCCGGCGGCGGTGCCCAGCAGGTAGTGGGTGTTGTGCACGTTGGCCACCCAGTCGCGCAGGGCCTCGTTGATGGCGTCCTTGAGCGTCTGCGACCCGGCGGTGACGGGCACGACGGTGGCTCCGAGCAGCTCCATCCGGGCCACGTTCAGGGCCTGCCGGCGCGTGTCCTCGGCACCCATGTAGACCACGCACTCCATGCCGAGCAGTGCGGCGGCGGTGGCGCTGGCCACGCCGTGCTGGCCGGCACCGGTCTCCGCAATGATGCGCGTCTTGCCCATCCGCTGGGCCAGCAGGGCCTGGCCCAGCACGTTGTTGATCTTGTGGGAGCCGGTATGGTTCAGGTCCTCGCGCTTGAGGAAGATCCGGGCGCCGCCGGCATGCCGGGAGAAGCGCTTGGCTTCGGTCAGCAGCGAGGGCCGGCCCGAATAGTTCTTGTTCAGCTCGGCGACCTGGGCAATGAACTCCGGGTCTGCCTTGGCCTTGTCGAAGGTGTCTTCCAGTTCGTCCAGCGCAGCAATCAGGGATTCCGGCATCCAGCGCCCGCCGAAGGCACCGAAATACGGGCCGGGGGCATGGCGGAGGCTGCCGCCGGCCAGGAAGGCATCGGCCGGTTCCTGGGTGTTTCCGGGCTCCGCCGGGGTATCGGGGCTCTGCGTCATGGCCGTCCTGTCTGTTACTGGAGGCAGGACGGCCAGCCGCAACCGGCCTGCCTGCCCCTGGGGATTCTTAAGTTGTGTGGCGCGTTGGTTCAGCCGCGCGCGGCAATGGCCTCGGCGCCCGCCGCGCCGAATTCGGCGACGGCGGCTTCCGGATCGCCCGTGATGACCAGCGCCTCGCCCACCAGGACGGCGTCGGCGCCCTGCGTGGCGTAGTCGCGCACGTCGTCCACTCCGCGGACTCCGGATTCGGCCACCACCACGGCGCCGGTGGGGATCCGGCCCGCCAATCCGGCGAACACCGAGCGGTCCACATCCAGGGTCTTCAGGTTGCGGACGTTCACGCCGATGATGCGTGCGTCCACGGCGACGGCGCGGTCGATTTCTTCGGCGGTATGCGTCTCCACCAGGGCCTCCATGCCCAGTTCGTGGGTCAGCGCCAGCAAGGCCTTCAGCCGTTCGTCGTCCAGTGCGGCGACGATCAGCAGCACCAGGTCGGCGCCGTGGGCGCGTGCCTCGAAGATCTGGTATTCGTCGACGTTGAAGTCCTTGCGCAGCAGCGGAACGTCCACCGCGGCGCGCACCGCGTCGAAGTCGGCCAGCGAGCCGTTGAACCGGCGCTGCTCCGTCAACACGCTGATCACGGCGGCACCGCCGCGTTCGTAACCGGCGGCCAGTTCGGCGGGATCGGCGATGGACGCCAGGTCGCCTTTGGAGGGGCTCTTGCGCTTGACCTCGGCGATCACCTTGAGCGCGGTTCGCGGCGAATCGTTGCCGCCCAGGGCCGCGTAAGCATCACGCGGGGCCGGCGCGGCCGCGGCCAGCCGCTGGATCTGCGCCAACGGAACCTGGGCGCGCCGGGACTCGAGGTCTTCGCGGACTCCAACGATGATGTCGTCGAGAACGGTCACGTTCAGTGTCCGCTGCCCTGGATCTTGCTGCCGTCCACGCCGTAGCCGACCTTCTTCATGATCCAGCCGACGATCAGGCCAATGAACATGATTGCCACGCCGGCCCAGAAGACCGGGGACGAGGCCATGGCGAAGCCGATGCCTCCCACGATGGAGCCCAAGATCATGATGAGCACGCAGGTCCAGGCGGCGGGGCTGTTGCCGTGGCCGATGACCTCGTCGTGGATGCTGCCTGCCGGATCCGTCTTCATCGCGGTTTCGGTGGCGGTGGCCTGGTTGCCCATGGTGTATCTCCCTCTAAAAACGGTTCTGCTACTTCATTCTGCCATTGTTTGCGGGCCCGGCAGGCCAGTGTGACACGGCTGCCGGCGGCCCCGCTGCCCGGTGCCGGGCGGCCGGCGGTTCAGTCGGTCGGGTCGTTGCCCCGGCTGAGCTGGTCCCAGCTGTCGATTTCATCCACGCTGCCGGCCCGGTCGGACGGCATGCCGTCGGCCTGCCGCTCGGTTGCCGGCACGTACTTCTTCGACGCGGCCCAGGAACGCCCGGCCGCCAGCAGCCAGACGGCCGTCAGCAACAGCAGGACACCGGCGGCGGCGCCCAGGTACGGGAAGACCGTGATGCCGACGGCGGCCTCTCCCCCGATCTGCCCGGTCGCCTCCCCGATCGCCGCCGAAGCGGCCCCGGCCGGGTTGGCGATCACCGTGAGGCTTGCGGCACAGATGCCGATGCCGGCC
>NZ_JBNHGF010000056.1:0-11827 GCF_059091005.1 Arthrobacter sp. Y3223164 | reverse complement strand
TTTCGGGATCCCGGCGCAGGCACGGCGGGCACGCACCGATTCCTCCAGCGCGACCTGCACCCTGGCCTGCGCGGCCGCGGCGGCAGCCTTCAAACCCTCCAACGCCGTCAGCTCCTCCACCAACTCCCGCTCCGACGCACCCAGATCAATGCCCTCGAGGGCAACGGCCGCAGCGCGAACAGCGGCAGAATCCAGCGGTGCCGAGGCCGGTCCGGGCTCCCGCCTCGAACCGCTGCCGGCAGGTGACACCGGGGCGGCCGGGGTTGTGACAGACGGGGTTTCGGCAGGAGATGCTGCGGCGTCCCGGGTTGCGGCAGACGACGTTACGGCAGACCGGGCTGGGGCAGACGGGTCTCCGACAGGTCCTGCAGCAGGCGATGCTGCGGCGGGAGGATCGGGTACGGCCGGATCAAACATCTCAGCGTCTCAATCTTCAGCATGCATACTGCATGGCCTCGACTACGAGCGGTCACGAACCCTGCACGGATCCGCAGACGCCGCCGGCAAACCCACAACCCGGCGGCCAACGATGGTGCTCAACTGCTACTGAAAACAGGCTATCCGCCGCCACTGACAGTTTCGGGCGATGCAGAAATTCCCCGCTGAAAGCCGCGGATGAGTGGTATCGGGCCGTGAGTCTGGATAGTCGAGCAGGGACACAGGCGATGCAGGAACGCAGGAGGACGCTATTGAGGAAGGCGAGGCCTGAGCCCCTTGGTCAATATCGGAAGACTAAGGCGGACTGCGGAGGCTGAGGGACCTAAGCGGGCGCACCGCGGACGCCTGACAGCAGGCAGTGGCCATGCAAAAGAGGACCGCGCGGGGGCCCCGCGCAGGCGCGAAGCTAGACCGCCACCGGATTTAGGTCGTAGTGCATCTCTACCAAGTCGCCCAAGGTGCGGCTGCCGCGCAGCCGGGCCGGCGCCGTCGTGCTGGTAACGGGTAGCAGCGGTTGTCCTCCGCCCAGCATTACCGGTACCAACGTCAGGATGAGTTCGTCCAGCAGGCCGGCCGACGCATACTGCGCGGCAAGTTGACCGCCGCCGACCAGCCACACATCTTTCTCGCCGGCGTCGGCGCAGATGTCGTCGTGGAAGATACCCACGTCACCTCGCACAAACGTGATGTCTGCTCCGGGGATGCCTGGCAGTTCGTGATGCGTGAAAACCCAGGTGGGTGTTGAGCCGTAGGGCCATGCCTCCGGTGCCTCTTCCAGCACGAACTTGTACGTCTCTGAGCCCATGACGATGGACCCTATGCGCTGCATGAAGGTTTCGAAGCTGTCCTGGACGCCGGCGGCGTCGTTGAATTGCGTGAGCCAGTCGAGCTTGTTGCTGCGGTCGGCGATATACCCATCCACCGAGCTGCCGACGTAGTAGATAGTCCGGGCCATGGGCCCCATGCTAGCCAGCGGGTTCAACCAGCGGAAGCGTGGCATGCGGCCCGCGGGAAAGACGGGGTTATCGGTCCGCACGCGGCCGGTGGGGATGCCGGGGTTGTCGGCCTGCGGCCGCCACTGTACAACGGTGGGATGGAGGGGAAGACGGCGGCATGGATCACCGCTTACCGGCAGGCGTGGGAAACCAATGACCCGGATCAGATCGGAGCCCTGTTTACCGACGACGCCGAGTACCGGCCGGAGCCGTGGACGGACCCGTGGCGTGGCCGGGACAGCATCGTCCAGCAGTGGCTGGCCCGCAAGGATGAGCCCGGCGCGGCGACCTTCGAGTGGCACGAAGTCGCCGTGACCGACGACGTCTCCGTGGTGGAGGGAACGACTGCCTACCGGGACGGACGCACCTACAGCAATCTGTGGGTGATCCGGTTGAACGGCGAAGGCCGGGCAACCCACTTCAGCGAGTGGTGGATGGACCAGTCGGTCCCTTCCTGAGACCGACGCCCGGACAGGATGCTCCGCTCATGCATCAACCGCGCCCGTGGCCGTAAGCTCGGGGAATGGCGAGATACTTCGACGTACACCCCCAGGATCCCCAGCCGCGGTCGATCGGCCAGATTGTTGACCTTGTCCGGTCGGACGCGCTGATCGTGTACCCGACCGACTCTTGTTATGCCTTCGGTGCGCAGCTGGGCAACAAGGACGCCCTGGAACGGATCCGGACCATTCGCCGGCTCGACAACAAGCACCACTTCACCTTGGTCTGCAAGGACTTTGCCCAGCTGGGCCAGTTCGTGCATGTCGACAACAAGGTTTTCCGCAGCATCAAGGCCGTGACGCCGGGAAGCTACACCTTCATTCTGCCGGCCACCGCGGAGGTTCCCCGCCGGCTGATGCATCCGAAGAAGAAGACCGTGGGCGTCCGCATTCCGGCGAACAACGTCGCGCAGGCGATCCTGGCGGAGCTGGGCGAGCCGCTGCTCTCCAGCACGCTGCTGCTGCCGGACGAGGAGGAACCGCTGACCCAGGGCTGGGAGATCAAGGACCGGCTCGACCACGTGGTGGACGCCGTGGTGGATGGCGGCGACTGCGGGTCCGAGCCCTCCACGGTCGTCGACTATTCCGGTGGCACTGCGGAAGTGGTCCGTTACGGGGCCGGCGACCCGTCTAGGTTCGAATAGGGGCCAGGGGCGGCAGTCGCCGAGGGCGGTCTCCATCAGGTTGGCGGGCCGCTAGTCCTTTTTGCGCGCCCGGCTGGGCTGCACCCGCGGCGGCTCGCCCGGCATCTTCGGATAGTCGGGCGGGAAGGGCATCTCCCCCAAGCCCGCGGCGAGGTCGCGTTCCCACCACTGGAGCAGGACGTCGATCTTGCCCGGCTCATCATGCATGCGGGCCCACGGGTCGCCGGTTGTCTTCAACCTGTCCGGAACCGTGGAGATCGTGAAGTTCTTCGGGTCGGCCGTTTCGAGTTCGTCCCATGCGATGGGGCAGGACACCGCCGCGTTCGGCAGGGCCCGCGGGCTGTAGGCACCCGCCATGGTCCGGTCGCGGTTGGCCTGGTTGAAGTCCACGAAGATCCGCTCCCCGCGCTCCTCCTTCCACCACGACGTCGTCACCTGTTTCGGCATCCGCCGCTCGATCTCCCGCGCCGCGGCGATGACGGCGTGGCGCACGTCCAGGAATTCGTGCGTCGGCTCGATCGGCGCGAACATGTGCAGCCCGCGGTTTCCGGAGGTCTTGATGAACGCGTTGAGTCCGGCCTCCGCCAGCACCGACCGCAGTTCGATCGCCACCGGGATGGCGTCGTCGAACGAGGTCCCCGGCTGCGGGTCCAGGTCGATGCGCAGCTGGTCCGGGTTGTCGGAGTTCCCCGCGCGCGAGGGCCACGGGTGGAATACCACGGTGTTCATCTGCACCGCCCACACCGCCGCGGCGGGCTCGTCGAGGACCAGTTGCGGGTGCGACCGGGCGCTCGGATACACCACCATCACCGACCGCACGAACTCGGGCGCACCCTTGGGCGGATTCTTGGAGAAGAACTGCTCGCCGTCGATCCCGTTCGAAAACCGTTGCAACGACACCGGCCGGTCGCCGTTGGCGCGGACGAAGGCCTCGCCAACCTCCGCGATGTAGCGCGCCAGATCCAGTTTGGTGATCCCGAGTTCGGGCCACATCACCCGGCTCGGGCTGGAAATGCGCACCTCGCGCTCGCCGTGCGGTCCGTCGACCGTCAGCGTTGTCTGTTCGCTGGCCATGGAAACACCTAAACACACACACTCGCTTCTGGCGAGGGCATGATGGGAGCATGCCTATCACCGAGTCCCCCGTGACCATCGACGTCGGCGACACCACCGTCTCCGGTGTCTACGCCCGACCCGAGTCCCCCTTCGCCACGCTGGTGGTGGCCCACGGGGCCGGCGCGGGCATGGACCACCCGTTCCTGTCCGGTTTCACCCGCGCCTTGAACGACGACGGCGTAGCCACCTTGCGCTTCAACTTCCCCTACCGGGAGGCCGGCGGGAAGTTTCCGGACCGCCCGCCGGCTGCCATCGTGGCGTGGCGTTCGGCCATGCGGGAAGCGGCAGCGCGGTCCGAAGGTGAACCGCTGTGGGCGGCCGGCAAATCCTTCGGCGGCCGCATGGCCTCGATGGCCGTGGCGGAGGGAATGCCGGCCGCCGGCCTCGTGTACTTGGGCTATCCGCTGCACCCGCCGGGGAAACCGGACAAGCTGCGCGACGAGCACCTGTATGGCCTCACGCTGCCCATGCTGTTCCTGCAGGGCACCCGCGATACCTTCGCAACCCCGGAACTGCTCGAATCCGTCGTCGCACGCATCGGCCCGAATGCCGTGCTCGCCTGGCAGGAAGGCGGCGACCATTCCTTCGACGTCAAGGGCCGGAAACGAGGGGCGGCGGAGATTGGGGCATCGCTCGCCGGCCCTGCTGCCGAATTCCTCCGCTCGAGGGTCAGCGGCGCCTGACCGCCGGCCGGCTGCCGGCCAGTGCCCGACGATGGAGTCGAGGGCCCGCGGCGCCTGCCGCCGGCCGGCTGCCGGCTACTGTTCGACGATCGAGTCGATGGTCCGCGGGGAGGTGATGGGATCGGCGTGACGGTGGATGATCTTCCACGTGCTGTCCTCCAGCCGGAATATCGTCGTGACCCGCAGCGAGATTGGGGACGCCGCATCGGACACGCTGACCTTCACCCGGGTCCGCTCTATTTCGACGATGTAGGCCAGCTCCGTCGCGACGTAGGTCGAAATCCGTTCAAACCGGATCGGCTCGCCCTCCCTGAAATGCGATACCGCCCGGTCCATGGCCGCCTCGACCTCCGCCCAGCCACGGGCAGGCGGACCCAGCGGATTGGCAAGCGTGACCTCCTCCTGCCGCGAAAACAGGTCCTTCGCCAAATCGGGGTTTCCCTGGACGAACGCGTCCAGCGCGCGGTGGTAACGCTCGGCAACAAGTTCTAGATCGGGCCCTGGCATGATTCCTCCAGCCGCTGCCTCCCGCCGCGGCCGTGCGGCCGGGGCGCGAATACAGCCATGCTCCCACCGGCATCAGGGGATGTCCATGACCGGTTCGACCCCCATGCAGGGCTCCTGCCCGGGGGCCGGACCGCTGGACTACGATGGTCGGGCAAGGGGTCCGCGCGCCTCCGGCTGCGGGTCCGTGCCGAAAGGGGCCGCGTCCGATGAACGAGCAACCCGGCGGTTTCGTGCTGGAGCTGAAGGTGGTCCTGGCCGCGCCGAGCGACATGGTTTTCCGCATGCTGACGGAGGCGGGTGAGTTGGCCACATGGTGGGGTCCCGAAGGTTTCACAACACCCGAGGCCGTGCTCGACGCCAGGCCGGGCGGCACCTACCGGCTGACGATGAAACCACCCGACGGCCCGCCCTTCCACCTCGCCGGCGAGTTTCTCGAAATCGTCCCTCCACGCCGCCTCGCCTACACCTTCCGGTGGGAGGAGCCCGCGCCCGATGACCGCGAAACCGTCGTCACGCTCTCGCTCGAACCCTCGGAGGGCGGCACCCGCCTCGCCCTCCGGCAGGGCGGGTTCGCCACCGAGGAACGTCTCGACCTGCACCGGGCCGGCTGGACGGACGCCCTGGGGAAACTCGCCCGCGTCCTCCGCTCCGGCGGGTGACCGGCCCGTTCCAACCGAAGACCTTACCGTTGCCCCACCCCGCTCGCCGCTGCCGAAGGAACCGGGTCGTGCCGCAGGTAGGCGCGCCGGAAACGCCCGGTGCCGCCGGTCAGGGCACGAAGATCGATGGCGTAGCGCAGCAATTCCTGGTCCGGGACTTCGGCACTGATTTCGGTGAGGTCCCCGCCGGCCGAATCCGATCCGGTCAGGCGTCCGCGCCGGGCGGACAGGTCGCTCATCACACTTCCCACGTAGTCGTCGGGCACCGTGATCGTCACGGCGGAGACCGGCTCCAGCAACTGGATGCGCGCCGCCGCAGCGGCTTCCCGCAAGGCCAGGGCACCCGCGGATTGGAAGGCCGCGTCGGAGGAATCGACGCTGTGGGTCTTGCCGCCGACCAGCGTCACGCGGATGTCGACGACGGGGAACCCGGCGGAGACGCCTTTTTCCATCTGCGCCCGGACACCCTTCTCGACGGACGCGATGTAGGGCCCCGGGATGATGCCGCCGACGATCTTGTCCACGAATTCAAATCCGGAGCCCCGCGGAAGCGGTTCCACCTCGATCTCGCAGATGGCGAATTGGCCGTGCCCGCCAGACTGCTTGACGTAGCGTCCGCGTCCGGTGGCCCCGGCCGCGAACGTTTCCCGCAGGGGCGTGACGACGTCGACCGTTTGCACATTCACGCCCTGCCCGCGCAGCCGGTCGAGCACCACCTCGGCGTGCGACTCGCCCATGCACCACAGGATCAATTGGTGGGTCTCCACATGCCGCTCCACCCGCAGGGTCGGGTCGCCCGCGGCCACCTTGGCCAGGCTTTTCGCCAGGGCGGCCTCGTCGTTGCGCGTGGCAGCCTCCACCGCGACGGGCAACAGCGGTTCCGGCATCTCCCACGGTTGGATGAGCATCGGCTGCTCCCGCGACGACACCGTGTCCCCGGTCTCGGCGGTGCCGATCTTCGTCAACGCGCAGATGTCGCCGGCGATGCACCAGGACACCGACCGCAGGGTCGAGGCGAGCGGGGCGTGCAGATGCGTTACCCGTTCGTCGCTGTCGTGGTCGGCGTGGCCCCGGTCGGCGAGCCCGTGTCCGGACACGTGGATGGCGGAGTCGTCCCGCAGGGTGCCCGAAAAGATCCGGACCAGGGAGACCCGGCCTAGGAACGGGTCCGTGGTCGTGCGGATCACTTCGCCGGCGAGCGCTCCCTCGGGATCGCAGCGCAGCGGGGTGCTGCGCGAACCGTAGAGTCCCGTCACCGCCGGCAGCGGGCGCTCGAGCGGGGACGGGAATGCGCGCTGGAGCATGTCCAGCAGTTCCGCGATCCCCAGCCCGGTTTCCGAGGAGGTGGCCAGCACCGGGTAGAAGAATCCGCGCGCGACGGCGGTCTCCAGATCGGAGAACAGCACATCGAGGCCGATTTCCTCGCCGCCGAGATAGCGGTCCATCAGGGACTCGTCCTCGCTCTCGGCGATGATGCCTTCGATCAGGGCGCTGCGGGCCTCCTCGGCTCCCGCGAGCTCCCCGGCGTCCGCGGGACGGACGTGGGGCTTGCGTTCCCCGGCACTGTAGTCCGATACGGTGCCGGACAGCAGTGCGTGCAGCCCCGTCAGGTCCGCCCCGCTCCGCACCGGCAGGTACAGCGGCTGCACGGACTCGCCGAAGGCGCGGCGGCAGCCGGCCAGCGCCGCTTCGAAGTCGGCCCGCGGGTGGTCCAGCCGGCTGATGGCCACCGCCCTCGGCATCCCGACGCTCTCGCATTCGCCCCACAGCGCGGTGGTCGCGGCATCGATCCCGTCCACGGCGGACACGACGAACAGGGCGGCGTCGGCGGCACGAAGACCGGCCCGCAGCTCGCCGGTGAAGTCCGAATAGCCCGGAGTGTCCAAGAGGTTGATTTTGACGTCGTCGAACATCACGGGAAGGACGGAGAGCACGACGGAACGCTGCTGGCGGATCTCGGAGGGATCCGAGTCGCTGACGGTGGTGCCGTCGACGATCGAACCCATCCGGTTCGTGGCCCCCGCCGCCAGCAAGAGTGCCTCCGCGAGCATCGTCTTCCCGGCACCGGAGTGGCCCACCAACGCCACGTTGCGGATCTGCTCCGGCCGGGACACCGTTGCCGCGGCGGAGACCTCCGCCCGGCGCAGATCCGCGCTCCGTCCAGAACCCTTCGCCAACCCGTTGGCCGATTTCCCCGACATGAGCGCCTCCTGGCGTCGTAGGCAGCCTCGTCCCCGCACACCCGCGTGCTGTTAACAGATTCGACACCCAGAAGGGGTACACCGGCAAGGGTTGGACCGCATCCCTGTGCAAACAAGACCAGGCCGGGCTGCCGCGCAGCTGGTCTGGTTGGGACATCCGATCGTTGCTAGCGTGGCGGAATGAACCCGTCGAAGGCCCCAGCCGAGATCCTTAACATTGCCGGCAGCGAGGTTCGCATCTCGAGTCCGGACAAGGTGGTGTTCCCACAACCCGGGCTGACGAAGCTCGACCTGGTTCGCTACTACCTTGCCGTCGCGGATGGTGCACTGCGCGGCGCCGGCGGCCGCCCAATGGTGCTCAAGCGCTTCCCGAAGGGCATCGATGCTGAGCCATTCTTTCAGAAGCGCGTGCCTGAAAACCACCCTGACTTCATCCACACGACAACGCTGCACTATGCGTCGGGGACATCAGCCGAAGAGGCCGTCCTTAGGGATGCTGCGGGCCTAGCGTGGGTCGTGAATCTTGGATGCCTGGACCTCAACCCGCACCCCGTGCGCGCCGAGGACCTCGAGCACCCCGACGAGCTGCGGGTCGACCTCGATCCGATGCCGGGAGTCGACTGGTCGCAGATCGTCGACGTCGCCTGCGTCGCACGGGAAGTGCTCAACGACGTGGGACTGGTGGGTTGGCCGAAGACGAGTGGGTCGCGGGGACTCCACATCCTTGTGCGCATCGCGCCTCAATGGTCGTACCGCCACGTGCGGCTCGCCGCAGAGACCCTCGCTCGCGAGGTCGAAAACCGCGCTCCCGGCCTCGCCACCGCACGGTGGTGGAAGGAGGAGCGCGGCGAGAGTGTGTTCGTCGACTTCAACCAGAACGCCAAAGACCGCACCGTGGCTTCCGCGTACTCGATCCGGCCCCTGCCCGACGCCCGGGTTTCGACGCCGCTCACATGGGACGAGGTCACCTCCGCCCGGCCGGAACAGTTCACTGTGCGCTCGGTGCTCGAGCGCTTCGCCGACGTGGGCGACCCTCACGCCGGCATCGATGACGCGGTCGGCACCCTCGACGGGCTCCTCGCCTTGGCGGCCGAGCTCGGCCCCGCCGAGAAACCGCCGGGCGGCGGCGACGGCTCCGGCCGCCGGAAGTCGATGATGCCGCTCATTGAAGTGGCCCGAACCAAGACCAAGCCCGAGGCGTACGCGGCGCTCGATGAGTGGAAGACTCGGCATGCGGACGTCGTCCCGGCCCTGCAACCGGCTGATGTGCTCGTCGACGGAATGCGCGGATCAAGCTCGCTCTGGTACAGGGTGCGAGTGAACTTGCAGCACGTCCCCGTAACGAAGCGGCCGCCGCAGGAGGAGCTCATCAGCGACTACGACCCATGGGCCGGCAAGGACTGGCCGGGGCGCCCGGGGTCCTAACCCACTGACCAAAAACCGGAAGCGCACAAAGCCAACGGAACAGCCGGTGTCTGCAACCCCCGAAGGGGCCCACAAGTCAACATTTGTCCACTACCAGAGACCTACATGCCTCCGCACAGTAAAAACGTGCCCGAGGTGGGATTCGAACCCACACGAGTTTCCCCGCCGCATTTTGAGTGCGGTGCGTCTGCCATTCCGCCACTCGGGCCTGCATCGGTCGCGAAGCCGGTCTCCAACTGTGAAAACCGTCATGCTGCCCGGTGCGCGAATCTACTCTACATGCCGATAGGCTATTTCACGGAACCGACGCCATGCCAATGGCAACGCAACACTCTAGGAGCGCCAGTGTCTGAACAAACCGAGTCTGTCCCCGCTCGCCGCGTCGTCGTCGCGGAGGACGAGACACTGATCCGCCTGGATATCGTCGAAATTTTGAGGGGCGAGGGCTACGACGTCGTTGGCGAAGCCGACAACGGCGAAAAGGCCGTGGAACTCGCCCAGGAACTAAAGCCGGACCTGGTCCTCATGGATGTGAAGATGCCCGTGATGGACGGCATCTCGGCCGCGGAGCAGATCGTCAAGGCACGCATCGCCCCGGTGGTGCTGCTGACCGCGTTCAGCCAGAAAGAGCTCGTGGAGCGCGCCCGCGACGCCGGTGCCATGGCGTACGTGGTGAAGCCCTTCACGCCGGCGGACCTGATCCCGGCCATCGAGATCGCGCTCTCCCGCCACGAAGAGATCGCCGCCCTGGAGTCCGAGGTGTCCGACCTGCAGGAGCAGTTCGAGACCCGGAAGCTGGTGGAGCGGGCCAAGAGCCTGCTCATCACCAAGATGGGCCTGACCGAGCCGGAAGCGTTCCGCTGGATCCAGAAGACGTCGATGGACCGCCGGCTGAGCATGCGCGAAGTCGCCGAGACCATCATCAACCAGGTGAACTAAGGCAACGCGAACGGCCAACCCAGTTGGCGAAACTAGACTACGGGAACGGCCTCCGGAATGATCCGGAGGCCGTTCTGTTGTCCGCGGACTGCGCCGGCCCTTCGCCTACGACGTCGGCCAGGGGCCGACCCGCTCGGGCCGGGGGTGCGGCTGGCCGTCCAGCAGCTCGCCGGCATCCGCCAGGTCGCCTACCCGGTGCACCTTCAGGGAGTTGGTGGAACCGGCCTTGCCCGGGGGCGAACCGGCGGCGATGACGACCAGGTCATCAATCTCCACCAGCCCGCGCTCGTAGAGGATCCGGTCCACCTGGGCGGTCATATGATCCGTGTGCTCGACGAACTCCACGACCAGCGGCTGGATGCCCCAGGTCAGCGACAGCACGTTCAGGGTGGACTGGAGCGGGGTGAACGCGAAGACCGGCCGCCCCGGGCGCAGCCGGCTGAGCCGGCGGGCCGAGTCGCCCGACTGGGTGAACGTACAGATGTACTTGGCGTCGAGCTGGTCGGCGATCTGTACGGCCGCCCGGGTGATGGCGCCGCCGCGGGTCTTCGGCTGGCTGCCCAGCGGCTGGATGCGGTCCAGCCCGTGCTGCTCGGTGGACTCGATGATCCGGGCCATGGTCCGGACCGTCTCCAACGGGTACTTGCCCACGCTGGTTTCGCCCGAGAGCATGACCGCGTCCGCACCGTCCAGCACGGCGTTGGCGCAGTCCGATGCCTCGGCCCGGGTGGGCCGCGGGTTGTCGATCATTGATTCGAGCACCTGGGTGGCCACGATCACCGGTTTCGCCCAGCGGCGGGCGAGTTCGACGGCGCGCTTCTGCACCAGCGGCACGTCCTCCAGCGGCAACTCCACGCCCAGGTCGCCGCGGGCGATCATGATGGCGTCGAACGCGTCGATGATCTCTTCGATGGCGTCCACGGCCTGCGGCTTCTCGATCTTGGCGATGACCGGGGCGCGGCGTCCCTCCTCGTCCATAATCTCGTGGACCCGCCGGACGTCGCCGGCGTTGCGCACGAAGGACAGGGCCACCATGTCGACGCCGGTCTTGAGCGCCCAGCGCAGGTCTTCCTCGTCCTTCTCGCTCAGGGCCGGGACGTTGACCGCGACGCCGGGCAGGTTGATGCCCTTGTTATTGGACACCGCACCCGCCACGGTGACTTCCGTGACCACCTTGACGTCGTCGACCTCGATGGCCTTCAGCGCCACCTTGCCGTCGTCGATCAGCAGGGAGTCGCCCACGTTGACGTCGCCCGGCAGGCCCTTGTGCGTGGTTGAGCATTGCTCGGCGGTTCCCTCCACGTCCTCCGTGGTGATCGTGAAGCGGTCCCCCACCGCGAGGTGGTGGGGGCCGTTCACGAAGCGCCCCAGGCGGATCTTGGGGCCCTGCAGGTCGGCGAAGATGCCCACCGGCTTGGACAGTTCGGCCGACGCCTTGCGGACGTTGTCGTAGGTCTGCTGATGCACGCGGTAGTCGCCGTGGCTCATGTTCATTCGGGCCACGTCCACGCCCGCCTGGAGGACGGCCAAGGTGCTCTCATAACTGGCGATGGCTGGGCCGAAGGTTGCAACGATTTTTGCGCGTCTCATATACCTACCCTAATCAGAATGCGGCCATCGCGCAGGCGGGCCGCCGCTAGGGCAGCACCGCGATCGCACGGTCTTGCGGGGCCACCGGTGCAGGCAGCCGCGTGGTACCGGTCAGCCACCGGTCGACGGC
>NZ_JBNHGF010000055.1:0-11913 GCF_059091005.1 Arthrobacter sp. Y3223164 | reverse complement strand
CGTCGCACGCGCTCATGCGGGCGCTCGCCGGCTCGCCGCGGTGGCATCGCCGGCTGGACGGGGTGCTTCGCCACGAGGACGCAGTCTCCGAACCCGAGGACTACCTCATGCTGCTACGGGACGAAGGCTGTGACGCCGACGTCTGGGAAACGACCTACCAGCAGTTGCTCCATGGGCCGGACCCGGTGCTGGAGTGGGTCAGGGGCACCGGTTTGCGCCCCGTCCTGGCCGCCCTGCCGGCGGCAGAAGCGGCCAAGTTCGAATCCGCGTACGCCACGCTGTTGCGCGACGCCTACCCGGCCGGCGAACACGGAACCGTGTTCGGATTCCGCCGGATCTTCGCGGTGGGACGCAAGCTCGGCTGAGTCTTCTGTTCTCCGCTTTCCTCCGGACGACCGCCCCGCGGCCCGGTGGGCGGCGCAGGGGCGGTCCTCGAAGGCCGGGCGTTTCGCTTCTACGGCGTGGGCGTTCCGCCGTTGACGTTCAGCGTCTCGCCGGAAACGTAGCTCGACTCCGGCGAGGCCAGATAGACGTAGGCCGGCGCCAGTTCTGTGGGCTGCCCGGCGCGGCCGAGGGGAACGTTCTTGCCAAACTCCGGCAGCTTTTCCTTCGGCTGTCCCGCGCTGACCTGCAACGGGGTCCAGAAGGGGCCGGGGGCCACGGCGTTGACCCGGATGCCGCGGCTTGCCAACTGCTGCGCAAGACCCTTGGTGAAGTTGTTGATGGCCGCCTTGGTGGAGGCATAGTCCAGCAGGACCGGCGAGGGATTGTAGGCCTGGACCGAGGTCGTGTTGATGATCGTCGAGCCCGGCGGCATGTGCGGCACGGCCGCCTTGGTGATCCAAAACATGGCAAAAACATTCGTGCGGAACGTGTCCTCGAACTGTTCGTCGCTGATGTCTTCGATCTTCTCGACGGCGATTTGGCGCCCTGCGTTGTTGACCAGGATGTCCAGCCCGCCCAACTGTTCCACCGCCTTTGCGACCAGCTCGCGGGACGCCTCGGCATCGGAAATATCGCCCGGAAGGAGCACCGCCGTCCGGCCATCCTGCTCGATGACCGAAGCGACGTGCCGGGCATCGGATTCCTCCGCCGGAAGGTAGGAGAGGGCGACGTCGGCTCCCTCGCGGGCGAACCCGATGGCGACGGCGGCGCCGATGCCGGAGTCCGCTCCCGTGATCAGGGCCTTGCGGCCGGTCAGCCTGCCGGTGCCGCGGTACGACTCTTCGCCGCGGTCGGTCTCGGGCTCCAGCTCTTTGTCCAGCCCGGGCTCCGGCTGGCTCTGTTTGGGCGGCGAGATGCTGGGAAAACGGTCTACCGGATTCTGGAAGGTGTACTGATCTGTCATGTCTGGCTCCCTTCTAACGGCCGCTGCGAAGGCTCCGCCGGCACCTTTGGTGCCCCACTGGAGTGGAAGGCGTGGCCGGGGACCGGCCGGTATGGTCAGTATGCTGATCGTGATGCCACCCTACGCTGTCGCGCATCGGGTCGTACAGCCGGGTAGCGGCCTGCCCTCCCGTGAGGATCCGGAAGCGCGAAAGGGCAGCCCCGGGCGAACCGGCCCGAAGGTCAGCAAGCTTTCTACTTGGCCCGCGGCGCGATACTCTGGCTGAACCTGTAGGAAAACCTGAACCGAAAGAGGTGCTGATATGGGTATGGGCGACAAGTTCGATGCTGCGAAGGACAAGGTGACCGGCAAGGTCAACGAAGCCGTCGGCGAGGCGAGGGATGACAAGTCCCAGCAGCTGAAGGGCAAGGGCCAGCAGGTCGAGGGCGAGGCCAAGGACAAGATCGCCGACGCCAAGGCCCACCTGAACGAGGACGCCGACCGTGTTGCCGACGACACCGAAGGCGGCGCCAGGCGCTGATCCGGTTCCTTTGTCACAGAGCCCCCGTGAGCCGCTGGTTCACGGGGGCTCCGTGGCTTAAAGCGCTGGCCGGCGGCCAAGGGGATGGGCGCAAATCCGACGTCAGCGGCGGGGGAGGCGCCGGCCGCCCTTCAATTCCCCCGCGCCCTATGGTAATTGTAAGTAACCTTATAAATCAGCTTGGCGTGCTCGTCCCCGCTGGCCGGACGGTGCGCGAAGCGGCTCGAACTACCTGAAGGGACTGATATCCGTGACAACCGCAAGGGAAATCATGACCGGTGGTGTTGAATGCATTGGCGAGAACGAGACGCTGGAGCTGGCCGCGCAAAAAATGCGCGACCTCGACGTGGGGTCGTTGCCCATCTGCGGTGAGGACAACAGGCTCAAGGGCATGGTCACGGACCGCGACATTGTGATCAAGTGCCTGGCCGACGGGCGGGACCCGCGCGAGGTGAAAGCGGGCGAACTGGGCCAAGGCAAGCCGGTGACCATCGGCGCGGACGACAGCATCGAAGAGGCCATCAGAACCATGCAGGACCATCAGGTGCGCCGGCTGCCGGTCATCGATGGACACGACCTGGTCGGAATACTCAGCCAGGCCGACGTCGCCCGCAACTATCCGGAGGACCGGGTGGGTGAACTGGTCGAGTTCATCTCCTACTGATCCCGGCGGCCATGATGTCGGAGCAGTTGCCGGAGGCGTATGCCAAGTACCTGGCCGGATATGAGCCGACCCAGGCCGACGCGATCCTGCCGGTGCTGAAGCAATCGGCCGCCGAAGGCGATCGCGGCGTGCTGGTCCGCTTCCTCCCCAACGAAGTGCAAGCCATGGCGACCGAGGAGGTCCCGTTCGGAACCATCCGGGAAGAACGCTACGACGAATAATCATCCCGCCGCCCCGGCGGACGGGTGCCCGGGATGCCCACGGCATCCCGGGCTGCCGCCTGTCAAGACCAAGGCGTAAAATTAACCGCGCCGGCGCGATAATACAGTCATTCGTTGCCGGAGGGGGGAAGCGCTTGTAAGCTCGCAGCAGTTGGAGCCGAATCGGCTCCCGGGCTATCTGGAGGCTGCGCATGGACAGGTCCGATGCCGGTCGGTATGCAGGGGGTTTCCTCGGTTTGGGGCGGAACTGATGCGGCACCGCCATCTGTCACCCGCCGACGAATTTCCCATGGATCTGGCTCCCCTCGGCGACCCCGAACTGCTGGCACTGTACGGCAGGGCCATGCGCCAGCTCGAGCGGGAAAGCATCCAGTTCGGCGCGGCCGACCCCGAGACCGAGTTCCGCTTGGAGGAGCTGCGGGTCGAACTGGACCGGCGCGACAGCAGGGACGCGCTGCAGGCCAGCAAGCGGCGGGTCCGTGGCCTGTACGGCAAACCCGGGGGCGAACCGCCGGACTCGCTGTATGACGGCACCAGTTAGCCCCGCCCGGGGCTGCTTCCCTGGCGGCTGATCCAAGCGGCCCGTGCCGCGGTGGCCGTACACCCTTCCGGGGGCGCCGCCGCGGCGCTTATGCTGCTTTTCCAACCTCAGTATGATGGGTTACAAACAGTATACTTATCATTAGTTGGATTGCAGATTGGAAGGGCAGACGATCATGATTGCCAATGACAGTTCAAGTGCCCATGCCGGCCAGGACCGGGAACCGGGAAGCGCGTTGCCCGATCCCTCGTGCTCTGCCTGCAGCACCGACGAGTACCTGGTCTTCGATGCCGTAACGCTGCTGCCGCCGCAGGCCGGGGCACCCGCACTGCCGCGATGGGACGTCAGCTACTGGTGCAGCCGCTGCGACGCGTACTACGGGCACGAAACCTTCAAGGTGCCGGCCACGGAATCCGAGAGCGTCGGAATCGATTTCGGCGCCGAGGGCTACATGCACTGCGGGGAGCCCATGCAGCCGGTGGAACGCATCGACCACTCCATCGTAGATCCCGTGGATGCAGGCTCCCCGGAAACCGGGCCGCTCCCGACCGTGCGGGTCGACGTCGAAATCCTTCGCTGCAGCTGCGGATTCAAGATGGAGGTGCCCGTCTGAGGCTAAGGCGCAGCAACGTCCGTGCACCCGGCATCACCCGCCGGCGCCACGGGACGGGGTTTTCCTACCGCAACCCCGACGGTTCGAGGCCTGCCGGGGACGAGCTCCGAAGGATCAAGGCGTTGGCGGTCCCGCCGGCGTGGTCGGATGTGTGGATCTGCCCGGCACCCAACGGGCATATCCAGGCCGCGGGAACCGACGACGCCGGGCGGCGGCAATACATCTACCATGCCCGTTGGCGGGAACTCAGGGATCGGGAAAAGTTCGACCGCTCCCTGGCGTTCGGAGCCACCCTGACCACCGCGCGCCGCAAGGTGACGAGGCTGCTGAGGTCCGGCGAACGAACCCGCCCGGTGGCCTGTGCCGTTGCCTTCCGCCTGCTGGACAGCGCGTCGTTGCGGATCGGTTCGGAAGTCTACGCCGAAGATAACGGATCCTACGGGGTTACGACGTTGTTGGTTCGCCACGTGCAGGTGCGGGAAGATACCGTCCGGCTGCATTTTCCCGGGAAGAGCGGACTGCAGTGGGACGTGGAACTGAAGGATCCGGATATCGCCGTCCAGCTGGCGGCGGTGCGGACCCTGAAGGCCGACGATCCGGCCATCGGTTACCGCAACGGCACCGGAGACTGGTCGGGGCTGGGCGCGTCGGAGTTGAACGAGTTTATCCACGAACTCTGCGGGCCGGAGTTCAGTGCCAAGGATTTCCGGACGTGGCAGGGAACGGTAACGGCCGCCGTGGCACTGGCCGGCTACACCGGCAAGCCGAATCTCACCGGACGGCGCAAGGCCGTGGTCGCAGCCATGCACGCCGTCTCGGAGCGGCTGGGCAATACGCCCGCCGTCGCCCGCAAGTCGTACGTGGATCCGCGGCTCGTGGACCGCTTTATGGCGGGACAGATCCCGGACGCCGCCACGTACTCCGCGGCGGAACGCAGCCTGCCGTCCTTCCTGGCCTGACAGGGGCAGCCTGCCATCCTTCCTCGGGTGGCAAGGGAGCGAAAGCAGCCCGCGGCGCTAGAATTAGAGAGCCCCGGCAGGCGGGATTCCCCCCAACGTCCACGTCTGTCGGGGTTGAATGCGCCCTACCAGCCGCGCGATTTCCACTCGTCCAGATGAGGCCGTTCTGCCCCGAGCGTGGTGCCGGCGCCATGGCCCGGATGGACCACCGTGTCGTCGGGCAGGTAGTTGAACACCCGTTCGGCCACATCGTTGAAGAGGGTTGAAAACCGTTCCGGGTCCTGCTGCGTGTTGCCCAGCCCGCCCGGAAACAGGGAATCTCCGGTGAACAGGTGCGGCGGACCCTCGGGTGCGCGGTAGAGCAGCGCCACGGAACCCGGCGTGTGCCCGCGCAGCTTGATGGCTTCCAACGAGAATCCGTCGAAGCGGCCGACGTCCTGATGCTCGAGCGCAACATCGGTCCGCACCTCGATCTGCGGAATATCCTCCACCCCGGCCGCCGTTTTGGCGCCGGTAGCGGCCACCGCCTCCGGCAGGGCCCGGACATGGTCCCAGTGGCTGTGCGTGGTCACGATCAGGGCAACCTCGGCCGGCCGCCCGGCATCCGCGGCGCCCTCGCGCAGCAGTTGCTGGATGGCCGGAAAGTCATCGGCGGCGTCGATCAACACCTGGGTGCCGGAAGCCTTGGCCGTCAGCAGATAGACGTTGTTGTCCATCTCGGAAACGGAAATACCGCGGATGGTGACTGCAGGATCTTCGTGAAGCAACATGCTTCCCAGCCTACCGACAGTCGACCCGGACGGCTCAGGATGTCATTCTGGTTGTAGCAGCGGACAGGCAGCGCGATGCTGGGGACACGACGAGGAGCGGGCGCAGACGATGGAAGCGAGCGAGTTTGACTGGCGGATGAACCGCGACAGCGCCGTGCCGCTCTTCGAGCAGTTGAGGCTGCGGATCATCGAAGCGGCCGATGCCGGCGAACTTCCGGTGGGCACGAAGCTGCCGCCCGTCAGGCGGTTGGCCGATCATCTGGGTGTGGTCCCGAATACCGTGGCACGCGCCTACCGGGAGCTTGAAACTGCCGGGCGGGTGGAAACCCACGGCCGGGCCGGCACCGTGGTCAGCGCCGGAGCCGGCAAGGCCCGCCAACAGCTGGGCGATGCCGCCGAAGCATTCGCCCGCGCCGTTCACGGTCAAGGGATCGGCGGCAAGGAAGCACTCGCCGCCGCCAAGGCCGCGCTGGAGCGCCACGGCATCAAGTAGGCGGCATCAGCCGTCGTCTGCCGGCCAGGGGAGCCCGCAATTGCGGACGCTCTCTGTCCGCAGGTGCCGTCCGCCGTGACCGATGTAATACAAGTTCGAACGAATTTTCGATTAGAGTAGATACCGTGCTAAAAGCAAGCGAAACGTCCGTCCCGGCGACCGATTCCGAGTCTGCCACCCCCGTTTCCCGCTCCGCGGACATGTCCCGGCTGGTCGTCAAGGGCGCCCGCGAGCATAATCTGCAGAACGTCAGCGTGGACCTGCCCCGCGACGCCATGATCGTCTTCACGGGCCTGTCCGGCTCGGGCAAGTCGTCGTTGGCCTTCGATACGATCTTCGCCGAGGGCCAGCGCCGGTACGTGGAATCGCTCTCTTCCTATGCGCGGATGTTCTTGGGGCAGGTGGACAAGCCGGATGTGGACTTCATCGAGGGCCTGTCGCCGGCGGTCTCGATCGACCAGAAATCGACCAGCCGCAACCCGCGCTCCACCGTGGGAACAATCACCGAGATCTACGACTACCTGCGCCTGCTGTGGGCCCGCGTCGGCCGCCCCTTTTGCCCCCAGTGCGGTGAACCGGTGGAGAAGCAGACCCCGCAGCAAATCGTGGACCAGCTGCAAGAGCTTCCCGAAGGGACCCGGTTCCAGATCCTGGCCCCTGTAGTGCGCGGGCGCAAGGGCGAGTTCGTCGACCTGTTCAAGGAACTGAGCACCAAGGGCTTTTCCCGCGCGAAGGTGGACGGCAAGCCGGTGCAGCTAAGCGAACCGCCGAAGCTGGGGAAGCAGTACAAGCACACCATTGAGGTGGTGGTGGACCGGCTGGTGGCCAAGGAAGGCATCCACCAGCGCCTGACCGACTCGGTGGAAACCGCCTTGGCCCTCGCGGAGGGCCGCGTGCTGGCCGATTTCGTCGACATAGACGAGGACGACCCGGGCCGTACGCGTAGCTTCTCCGAGCACCTGGCCTGCCCGAACGAACACCCGCTCGCCATCGACGAGATCGAGCCGCGCTCGTTCTCGTTCAACAACCCGTTCGGCGCCTGTCCGGCCTGTACCGGTATCGGCAGCAAGCTTGAAGTAGATGTGGACCTGGTGGTCCCGGATCCCGACCGGAGCCTGTCCGAGGGCGCCATTGCCCCGTGGTCCTTGGGCAAAGCCACGCAGGAGTACTGGACGCGGTTGCTCGAAGGGCTCTCGCATGAGCTGGGGTTCTCCATGGACGAGCCATGGAAGAACCTGCCGAAGAAGGTCCGGGAGGCCGTACTGCACGGCAAGGACTTCAAGGTCGTGGTGCAGTACCGCAACCGCTTCGGCCGGGAACGGAAATACAGCACCGGATTCGAGGGCGCGTTCCAGTACATCCACCGAAAGCACGAGGAAACCGAGTCCGAGTGGGCGAGGGACCGTTACAAGGAGTACATGCGCGAGGTCCCGTGCCCGGAATGCAACGGCGCGCGGCTGAACCCCGCGTCGCTGTCCGTGCTGATCAACGGCAAGTCCATCGCGGATGTGTCTGCCCTGCCGCTGCGCGAGGCGAGTTCGTTCCTCGCGGGCCTGGAGCTCTCGGCCCGCGAAACCCAGATCGCCCACCAGGTACTCATCGAGATCCAGGCGCGGCTGCGGTTCCTCCTGGACGTGGGTTTGGAATACCTGAATTTGGAGCGCGCCGCCGGCACGTTGTCCGGAGGGGAGGCCCAGCGCATCCGGCTTGCCACGCAGATCGGCTCCGGCCTGGTCGGCGTGCTCTACGTGCTCGACGAGCCCTCCATCGGCCTGCACCAGCGGGACAACCGCCGCTTGATCGAGACCCTCACACGGCTGCGCGACCTCGGCAACACCCTGATAGTGGTGGAACACGACGAGGACACCATCGCCGAGGCCGACTGGATAGTGGACATCGGACCCGGCGCCGGCGAGCACGGCGGCGAAGTGGTGCACTCCGGCTCGCTTCAGGAACTGCTGGACAACACGCGTTCCATCACCGGTGACTACCTGTCCGGCCGGCGCCGCATCGAACTGCCGGCCAAGCGCCGGAAGATGGACAAGAAGCGCCAGATCAAGGTGGTGGGTGCCCGGGAAAACAATCTCCGCGGCATCGATGCCTCGTTCCCGCTGGGAATCTTCACCGCGGTCACCGGCGTCAGCGGCTCCGGAAAATCGACCCTGGTCAACGACATCCTCTACAAGGTGCTGGCGAACAAGCTCAACGGAGCCAAGCATGTTGCCGGCCGGCACACCAGGGTGGAAGGCGTGGACCAGCTGGACAAGGTCATCCACGTCGACCAGAGCCCGATCGGCCGCACGCCACGCTCCAACCCCGCCACCTACACCGGTGTCTTCGACAACATCCGCAAACTGTTCGCCGAGACCAACGAGGCGAAGCTCCGGGGCTACCTGCCCGGCCGGTTCTCGTTTAACGTCAAGGGCGGGCGCTGCGAGGCCTGCTCCGGCGACGGCACGCTGAAGATCGAGATGAACTTCCTGCCCGACGTCTACGTTCCGTGCGAGGTCTGCCACGGCGCGCGGTACAACCGCGAGACGCTGGAAGTCCACTACAAGGGCAAGACGATTGCCGAAGTCCTGGACATGCCGATCGAGGAAGCAGCGGAATTCTTTGCCGCGTTCACCCCGATCGCCCGCCACTTGCGGACCCTGGTGGACGTCGGGCTGGGGTACGTCCGGCTCGGACAGCCCGCCACCACGCTGTCGGGCGGGGAGGCCCAGCGCGTCAAGCTCGCCAGCGAACTGCAGCGCCGCTCGAACGGGCGAAGCATCTACGTGCTGGATGAGCCGACCACCGGCCTGCACTTTGAAGACATCCGCAAGCTCCTGCAGGTGCTGCAGGGGCTGGTGGACAAGGGCAACACGGTGATCACCATCGAGCACAACCTCGACGTGATCAAGAGCGCCGACTGGGTTGTGGACATGGGGCCCGAGGGCGGTTCCGGCGGCGGCCAGATCATCGCCAGCGGCACTCCCGAGCAGGTGGCGGCAGTCGAGGGCAGCCACACCGGGCGCTTCCTGGCGGAGGCGCTCGGCCAGCAGTGAGCCTGCCGGAGGGAAGAAGGTATTCCCGAGCAGGAATGGATTCCGGCGGATCCGCGGATCTGTGGGAAAATGCCCGGGTGACTCAATTGCCTGCGCTGGTACAGCGGCTGCGGACGCGCGGTCCGCGGCCGGTTCAGGCTCCGATCAGGCGGGCTGCCAAATATGCTTCGACCTTGTCCAGGGAGACCCGTTCCTGGGCCATCGAGTCACGTTCACGGATGGTCACCGCCTGGTCCTCGAGCGTGTCGAAGTCCACCGTGATGCAGAACGGCGTGCCGATCTCGTCCTGCCGGCGGTAGCGGCGGCCGATGGCACCGGCGTCGTCGAAGTCGATGTTCCAGTTCTTGCGCAGCGCCTCCCCCAGCTCCTTGGCCTTGGGCGAGAGGTCCTCGTTGCGGGACAGCGGCAGCACGGCGGCCTTGACCGGGGCCAACCGCGGGTCCAGCCGCAGCACCGTGCGCTTGTCCACGCCGCCCTTGGCGTTCGGCGCCTCGTCCTCGTTATACGCGTCCACCAAAAAGGCCATGAAGGACCGCGTGAGCCCGGCGGCCGGCTCGATCACGTACGGGGTGTAGCGCTCGTTGGTGGCCTGGTTGAAGTAGCTCAGGTCGGTGCCGGAGTGCTTGGAGTGGGTGGACAGGTCAAAGTCCGTCCGGTTGGCGATGCCTTCCAGCTCGCCCCATTCCGAGCCCTGGAAGCCGAAGCGGTATTCGACGTCGGTGGTGCCCTTGGAGTAATGGCTCAGCTTGTCCAGCGGGTGCTCGAAGAGGCGGAGGTTGTCGCGTTTGATGCCCAGGTCCACGTACCACTGCAGCCGGGCGTCGATCCAGTACCGGTGCCACTCTTCGTCCGTCCCGGGCTCCACGAAGAATTCCATTTCCATCTGCTCGAACTCGCGGGTGCGGAAGATGAAGTTGCCCGGGGTGATCTCGTTGCGGAAGCTCTTGCCGATCTGGCCGATGCCGAACGGCGGCTTCTTCCGCGAGGTGGTCAGGACATTGTTGAAGTTCACGAAGATGCCCTGCGCGGTCTCCGGGCGCAGGTAGTGCATGCCTTCTTCCTGGGCGACCGGGCCCAAAAAGGTCTTCAACAGGCCGGAGAATTCCTGGGGTTCGGTCCACTCGCCCTTGGTGCCGCAGTTGACGCAGGCGATGTCCTTCAGCCCGTTTTCCGGGGCGCGGCCCTTTTTCTCCTCGTACTCTTCTTCGAGGTGGTCGGCGCGGTAGCGCTTGTGGCAGTTCAGGCACTCCACCAGCGGGTCGGAAAAGACGTCCACGTGGCCGGACGCTTCCCAGACCTGGCGCGGCAGGATGACCGAAGAATCCAGTCCGACCACGTCGTCACGGCCGCGGACCATCGTCTGCCACCACTGGCGCTTGATGTTTTCCTTCAGCTCGACGCCGAGCGGCCCGTAATCCCATGCGGAGCGGGATCCACCGTAAATTTCACCAGCCTGGAACACGAAGCCGCGGCGCTTGGCCAGCGAAATAATCGAATCGAGGGCTGATTTGGCTGCTGCCATGAGGTGGTTCTCCGTATCTCTCCAGGGCCGCTGGGTGCGGTCCGAGGGTTGTCATGGCACAGATCCGCCCGGCTGCTGCAGGCACGGATCGGCGCATAGCGAAGCTACAACGTTAGCCTACCGAAAACGGGAACCCGAACCCGAACCGCGCGGATGCATCGACAGGCATCAGGCATGATGGTTCCATGGCTTCCGACGATATCCATGACGTGCCGATCCGCGACGAGATGATCCGGCTGGGCCAGCTGCTGAAGCTGGCCAACCTCGCCGACGACGGGATCCAGGCCAAGGAGTTCGTCGAGAACGGACTGGTCCAGGTCAACGGCGACATCGAAACGCGCCGCGGCCGGCAATTGCACGCCGGCGATACGGTCAGCTGCAACGGCCAAACGGTGCGGGTCAGCCGCGACTGACCCGCACGGGCCGTTTGCTACTTCCCCTGCAGCACCTTGTAGGTCAGGAACTCCTTCACATGCGCCAGTTCCTGGGCGTTGATGCCGTGGCCGATGCCGGGGTAGAGGACCTTGGTCAGGTCCACATGCTCGTTCGTCCAGGCGTGGGTGAACTCGATCTTGTCCGGGGTGATGACCTGGTCCGCTTGGTCCCGGCCCCAGAAGAGCGGGGGCTTGATCGCCTTGACCGCATCGTCGCGGAAGAAATCGTTGCCCGCGGCCGGCACGGCGAATCCGGACAGGCCGACCACCGCGGCGATTTCCTCCGGGCGGTGCCGCAGCACCGAGGTGGCCACCGCCATGCCCATGGAAAAGCCCAGCACCGAAACGCTGCTGTGCATGTCCTTGACTCCGTCCAGCCAGGACACCACGTCGCTGACGGCCTTCGTGACCTTGTCCACGGAAAAGTCCGGCTCGTGCATCAGGGGGAACCAGGTGAAGCCTGGCCCCATCGCCACCGGCGCGCGCACCGCCGCCACGGTGAATTCCTCCGGCAGTCCGGGCACCAGGCCCATCAGGTCCTGCTCGTGGGATCCGTAGCCGTGGAAGAGCACCAGCAGGGGCGTCCCCGCCCGCTCCTGTTCGGGTTTGGACCAGGCAACGACGGGCTGATAAGCAGTTTCAGTCATGAGTTCCATGATGGCACAAAGAGCCCATTGCTTGAAAGTTCAATCTTCTTAAGGTGTCGGATCTCCCAGGGCCCGGGCACCCGAGCCGGTGCCGGGGAGGGTGCCGCCCGCGGGCTGGCCGGCCCCGCCGCTCC
>NZ_JBNHGF010000054.1:0-11915 GCF_059091005.1 Arthrobacter sp. Y3223164 | reverse complement strand
CCGCTGTGGCCGGTCCCGATCACCGGCCAGACCCTGGCCGTCCTGCTGGTCGGCAGCACGCTGGGCCCGGTCCGCGGCATGCTGTCGATGGCACTGTACTGGGTGGCCGGCGTGGCCGGCATGCCGGTGTTCAGCGACGCCTCCTCCGGCCTGGCCGCCGCCGTTGGCCCGACCGGCGGCTACCTGGTGGGCTTCATCGCCGCCGCGGGGCTGACCGGCTGGCTGGCCAAGCGCAACTGGGACAAAAAGTTCCTGGGCGCCACCGTTTCATTCTTGGCGGGCACCGTGATCACCTTCGTCTTCGGCATGGCCTGGCTGGCCATTTCCCTGGGCGCCGACCTGCAGCAGACGCTCGAGTGGGGCCTATACCCGTTCATCATCGGCGGCATCGTGAAGTCGCTGATCGCGGCAGCCGCCATGCCGGCCGCGTGGAAGCTGGCGGCCCGACTGCCCAAGGACTCTGCCCGCGCCTAAGGGACTCGACCCGCCCGCTTGGAATGCCCCTGCTCTAGGACGTGATGCCACCTGAGGCTACTCGTATCGTGTCCACTTGAATTCCGGGCTCCCTCAATGCTTGTTCCAACAAGACGCCGCCGCTGCACCGAGTCCAGTTCAGGTGTCGTCCGGGAATGCTGAGTAGCGATCCGGTCTGGATCCTGTTCGGCGCCCCTTAGCGCGTGCCCCGCTTTGTTGGTAGAGCGCTAGGACGACGGCGAGCATGGCTGCGGCGGCGATCTGCTGCCACTCTCCCTCGAACGCCTTGAGCTTTTCCGAGCCGGAGGCGTTGAAGGACCCGTGAAGGAGGCCGACGATGAGGATGCTTCCGCCCGCGCCCAGATACACCATGCCGGCCAAGAGCCTGAAAATCGGGGCGAAGAGAAACAGGACCGCCCAATAGAAAAGCACCTCCCGGACGGGCGTCCCCGTGAAGCCTTTGTCCGCGAAGGCGAGGGGGAGGTGGATGAGGGCAAAGGGTAAGGCTGTCAGCAGCGAGCCGGCGATCAGGCCCCACCGCTCCATCAGCCGGTGCTGTACCACGGCGGTCCAGGCCAGCTCCTCCCAGATATTCGCCAGCACAGCCCCGACGAGGATGGCATTGAGGAAATAGTTGCCGGTTTCAGCGGCCCAGCCGGCTTCCGGTTGCCGAAAAGACCCGGTCGCCGCGGCGATCAGCAGGGTCAGCACGGGTATGGCGAGCAGGGCGGCGATATACCAGCCGACGCCTACCCGCCAGCGGACAGCCTGCCGAAAAAGGCCCCGGACCGCCTTCCCGCCGCCGGAGGCTGCGGTCACGAGGACCGCCGTACCCAGCAGGATCAGCAGCTCTGCCAGGAGCCCGGGCACAACGTTGCCCAGCAAAACGATCGATATCGCCTGCGCCGCCCACGTCAGCCCGATCGCAATGACCACAAAGGCAGTTACCGGATGCCGGGCGATCAGGCGTCCCGCAGGACCTCCGCGGGGAGATGGCGCCGGTTCGGCTCTCGAGGCACCGTTACCCATGCTCACCCCATTCCAAGAGCGCAAAATGGTCAGCTTATTCGGAGTTTGGGCGCCTGCGGTTGCGCTTGGTCTCCGAGCGCAACCGTTTCGATTCGAGCCGGCGGCGCCGCGAGCCAGCCGTGGGCCGGGTTGCCCGCCGGACGACAGGCGGAGTCACCGCGTCCCGCAGGAGTGCGACGAGGCGTTGCCGCGCCGCAGCCCTGTTTTGCCGCTGGGAGCGGTGTTCGGAGGCGCTGATGGTGAGCACCGTGCCCGAGATCCTCTCGGAGAGCCTGGCGACGGCGCGATCGCGTTGGATCTCGCTGAGCGCCGTCGTGGTCCCCAGATCGAGACTGAGCTGCACACGTGAGTCGGCGGTGTTGACGCTCTGGCCGCCAGGGCCCGAGGCTCGGGAGAACTGCTCGACCAGCTCTCCCGCCGGCACCCGGAGGCCGCGGGGCGCGCCGGGTCCCGGGGGCACATGCAGGTCGTCCACACGATTTATTGTGCCGCAACTCCGACGCGGCGCAGCTGGCTGGGGGCTTCTTTTTTGTCCTCCCGGCTCGCTAGCATGTCGCGCATGGCCATCAAACTGGAGAACGTCGGTATCGCCGTTCGCGACCTCGAAGCAGCGATCGCCTTCTTCACTGACCTCGGCCTGACGGTCCTCGGCCGTGACACGGTCAGCGGTGACTGGACCGACACCGCCGTCGGGCTCGACGGCAACCACGCCAACATCGCGATGCTCCAGACCCCGGACGGTCACGGCCGGCTCGAACTCTTCGAGTACCTCCACCCCGAAGCGATCGAGTCTTCGCCCACCCGCCCGAACGAGATCGGCATGCACCGGGTCGCTTTCTCGGTAGACGATTTGGACAAGGCCCTCGAAATAGCCGCGAAACACGGCTGCCGGCCGCTTCGCGGGGTGGCGACTTATGAGGACGCCTATAGGCTCACGTACGTCCGCGGTCCCAGCGGCATCATCGTGATGCTCGCCGAGGAACTGAAGAAGAACTGACCGGTGCCGGCGTCGCTCCGGCACCGGCACACCCAGCGTGAAGGGGCGGAACGATCATGGGAACCCTCGCCTTTGTGGCAACAACGTCCATCGACGGCTACGTCGCCGATGCCGACGGCGACTTCCAGTGGACGGGCCCGAGCGATGCCGTGTTCGCCGTGCACCTCGAGCGCATGGCGGAGGTGTCCACCGAGGTGCTCGGGCGGAGAACCTATGCGTTGATGGGGTACTGGGACACCTATCCGGACGGCGAGGACCGTCCTGTGGCTGAGCGGGAGTTCGCCCGGCGCTGGCGGGGCCTGGACAAGGTCGTGGTGTCGTCGACCATGACGGTCGAAGAGCTCACCTCGGACCGGGCACGCATCGTGCCGCGCCTGAGCCTGGTCGAGCTGCAGCGGGTCGTGGAGCGTGCGAAGGGTGTAGTCGAGATCTTCGGGCCCACGGTCGCGGCAGACGCGATCCGTGCGGGCCTGGTTGACGACTTCCGGTTCTTTGTGGTGCCAAAGATGGTGGGGGGAGGCCTGCGCGCCCTGCCCGACGACGTGCACCTCGACCTGAGCCTTACCGAACACAGAATCTTCGACAACGGCATCGCGTACCTGCGATACATTCCTCGACAACCCGCCAAGGCACCATAAGGATGGAGGGGTGCCTGTCATCGGATTCCACGCATCCCACGAACAGATCTCGCCCGCCCAGCTGCTGCAGGACGTGAAACTGGCAGAGGAGGCGGGGTTCGACGCCGCCATGTGCTCGGACCACATCGAGCCGTGGTCCGCGCGCCAAGGTCATTCCGGCTTCGCCTGGTCCTGGCTCGGTGCGGCGCTGGCCACCACCGCGCTGCGGTTCGGCGTGGTCACCGCCCCCGGCCAGCGCTACCATCCGGCGATCATTGCCCACGCCGCGGCGACCTTGGCCGTCATGTTTCCGGGCCGGTTCTGGATGGCGCCGGGCAGTGGCGAGAACTCCAACGAGCACATCACGGGCGACGCCTGGCCCGCCAAGGACGTGCGCCAGCAGCGGCTGGAGGAGTCCGTGGAGGTGATCCGCCGCCTGCACGACGGCGAGGAGGTCACCCACCGCGGACTGGTCACCGTCGAGCACGCCCGGATTTGGGAGGTGCCCGAGCCCAAGCCCGAGCTGATCGCCCCCGCCATCAGCGTGGAGACCGCCCGCCGTGCCGCGCGCTGGGCGGACGGGCTGATCACCGTCAACCAGGCGCCGGAGCAGCTCAGGAAGGTCCTCGCCGGCTACCGGGACCATGGCGGCCGCGGGAAGGCCGCGCTGCAGGTGCACCTGTCCTGGGCGCCGTCGGAGGAGGCGGCCGTCGAGATCGGCCTGGACCAGTGGCGCTCCAACACCTTCGCCCCGCACGTGGCCGCGGACCTGGCCACGGCAGGCCACTTCGACGCCGTGAGCGAGCACGTCGGCGAGGACCAGTTGCGCAAGGCGGTCAACGTATCGGCCAGCACGGGCCGGCATGTGGAGTGGCTGCAGGAGTATCTGGACTTGGGCTTCGACGAGCTGTACCTGCACTTCGTGGGCCAGGAGCAGCGGCCCTTCATCGAGACGTTCGCCGGCGAGGTCCTGCCGAAACTGCGCTGACGGACCGGACCGCATGGACGGGAAGCGAGGAGTAGCCAGTGAGGATTACCGACACGTCCGACCTGTGGTGGAAGACAGCTGTTGTCTACTGCCTGGACGTGGAAACGTACTTCGATTCCGACGGCGACGGCGTGGGCGACTTCGCCGGCCTGGCCCAGCGCGTGGATTACCTGGCCGAGCTGGGCGTCACCTGCATCTGGCTGATGCCCTTTTATCCGACGCCCGAACGGGACGACGGCTACGACGTCACGGACTTCTACGGCGTGGACCGGCGGCTGGGAGACCATGGGGACTTGGTGGAGTTCCTCCGCACGGCCCGGGACCGCGGCATGCGGGTCATCGCGGACCTGGTGGTCAACCACACCTCCGACCAGCATCCATGGTTCCAGTCCGCGCGCCGGTCCACGGACAGTCCCTACCGGGACTACTATGTGTGGCGGTCCGACCCGCCGCCGGACACCTCCCGGGAGGTTGTGTTCCCGGACCAGGAGCGGTCCATCTGGACCCAGGATTCGCCCTCGGGGGAGTGGTATCTGCACCGCTTCTACAGGCATCAGCCGGACCTGAACGTGACCAACCCCGAGGTCAGGAACCATATCGCCAAGGCCATGGGCTTCTGGCTGGAGCTGGGGCTTGACGGTTTTCGGGTTGACGCGGTGCCCTTCTTCCTTGAAACCACGGGGCAGGACGGGTCCGGGCTGCCGGATCCGCACGAATTCCTGCGGGACCTTCGCCGTTTCCTGAGCCGTCGCCGCGGCGATGGAATACTGCTCGGCGAAGTCAACCTGCCCTACGAGGACCAGCTGATCTTCTTCGGCGGCAGCGACGGCGACGAACTGAACGTGATGTTCGACTTCATCGCCATGCAGAACATGTACCTCTCCCTGGCCCGGCAGGACGCGGGCCCGCTGGCGAAGGCCCTGCAGGGCAGGCCGGCCATCAACCCGGACAACCAGTGGGCCACCTTCGTGCGCAACCACGACGAGCTGACGCTGGACAAGCTCACCGAGGAGGAGCGCCGAGAGGTCTTCGCGGCCTTCGGGCCCGAGGAACAGATGCAGCTTTACGGCCGCGGTCTTAAACGCCGCCTGCCCCCGATGCTGGGCGGAGACCCGCGCCGGATCAGGATGGTGTATTCGCTCCTGTTTTCCCTGCCCGGCACCCCGGTGCTGTACTACGGCGAGGAGATCGGCATGGGGGAGAACCTGGACGCGGAAGGCCGCCTGGCGGTCCGCACCCCCATGCAGTGGACGAACGGTCCGAACGCGGGCTTCTCCACCGCCGAGCCCGGACAGTTGATCTCGCCGCTGGCCGACGGCGGCTTCGGCCCGCAGTTCGTCAACGCAGCCCAGGCCAAACGGGACCCGGAGTCCCTGTGGAACTTCATGGCCACGTTGATCAAGCGCTACCGGGAGTGCCCGGAGCTGGGCTGGGGGCACTTCGAGATCCTCGACCAGCCGGAGAAGTCCGTGCTGGCGCACCGCTGCACCTGGGAGGAGTCCAGCATGGTGCTGCTGCATAACCTCTCGTCCGATCCAGTTACCGTCGTGCTGAATCTGGCCACGCAGGACCGGCCCGCGGAAATGCTCCGGGCCGTGCCGCTGCTGGACCTGCTGGGTGGCGCAGACGTGAAAATCGCCGAGGACGGCACCTGCACCCTGCCCCTCGAGGGGTTCGGCTACAAGTGGCTGCGCCTGCAGCATCCCGAGGACCGGCGGCTACCGTAGGTTGGCGCGCGGTTTCAGGACACAGTACCGAGAAAAGTCAGGGTACGGCCCGGTGGCGCGGGCTGTCCGGGTTCATCAGTGAGTGCTTGCGGCTGTAGAACAGGTAGATGGCCAGGCCGATGATCAGCCAGACCACGAAGCGCAGCCAGGTTTCCCAGTGCAGCTGGAGCATCAGGAAGCCGGAGGCCAGGACCCCGAAGGCCGGGACGACCGGCATCCACGGCAGCCGGAAAGTCCGCGGCACCTCGGGACGGGTGCGCCTCAGCACGATTACGGCCACACAAACCACCACGAAGGCGGCCAGGATGCCGATGTTGGTGAGGTCCGCCACGGCCCGGATGGGGAACACTCCGGCCAGCAGCGCCGACGCGATGCCGGCGATCCAGGTCACCCGCTGCGGGGTGCCGTGCCGGTCCGTCGCCGCAAACCAGGACGGCAGCAGCCCGTCGCGGCTCATGGAGAACCACACCCGCGTCACGCCCAGCAGGAAGGTGAGCATCACGGTCAGGATCGAAACAACGGCGAAGGCGGCAATGATCGTGGCCACGACCGGCAGCCCGACCGACTCGAAGGCGGACGCGAACCCCGCGGTGGGGCTGATGTCCCTGTAGTTCTGCATGCCGGTCAGCACCAGGGTGGCCAGCACATAGAGAGTCATCGCGATGGCCAGCGACAGCAGGATCGCCTTCGGCATGTGCTTCTTGCCGTCGACGGATTCCTCTGCCGCCGTGCTCATCGCGTCATAGCCGAACACCGCGAAGAACACGGTGGCGGCTCCGGCCAGTACCGGACCGAATCCGGAGGGCATAAACGGGTTGTAGTTGCCCGGGTTCACGAAGAAGAACCCCAGCCCGATGATGAAGAGGATCAGCAGGATCTTCAGCCCCACCGCTATCAGTTCGAACCGGCCGAAGGTGCGGGTCCCGCGGCTGAGGATCCAGGTAATCAGCAGGCAGACCACGATGGCCGGCAGGTTGACCACGCCGCCCTCGACCGTGTCGGCGGTGCCCTCCATCCACGCCGGGACCTGGACGCCGATGCCCTCCATAAAGGCGCTGAAATAGCCCGAGATGCCGATGGCGACGACGGCGACGATGGCAGTGTATTCCAGCAGCAGGTCCCAGCCGATGAACCAGCCGATGACCTCCCCCAGGGCCACATAGCCATAGGTGTAGGCCGAACCGGCAAACGGGATCATGCCCGCGAATTCCGCGTACGACAGGGCCGCCGCCGCGCTGGCCAGGCCGGCAATGAGGAAGGAAATGAGCACCGCCGGGCCGACCGGAGCCGCCTCGGGGCCGCCGTTGGCCACCAGCCCGGCCAACGTGAAAATGCCGATGCCGATGATCCCGCCGACGCCGATCGCGGTCAGCTGCCAGACGCCCAGGCTTTTGGACAGATGGCTTTCCCCGCTCTCCTCCGCCAGCTCCGTGATCGGCTTGCGCCGGAGGAGGGACTGGGAACCGCTCCAAGTAGCCATGCCAGACTCCGATGTTCGCGCCTGCATCTGCGGCCGGAGCCTGCGCCAGGGGCGGCTCCGTCCCGCCGATGCCCCGTACGTGTCCGAGTATGGACCGCGCGCTGCCCGCAGGGAATACCTTGCCGGCCCTCACGCGCAAAACCGGCAAACACCGGCCCCGGTCTGGCCCGCGGCGGGTAGCTTCGAGACAGGGACAAGCCGAAGACCGTGGACGAGTACCAGGCGGCGTTCCCCGCAGGCGCCCGCTCGCTGCTGGGGGAGCAGCCTGTGCCCGCGGAGCCGATCCTCCGGCGTCGTCGTTTCCCCTGTTGTCCGTGAATTGGATGGGTTAGGGTGGGCCCATGTCGCGGTTCAGCTTCCTGGAGTGGCCGGTGGTACGGCAGTTCCGCACGAGTGATTCTCTCGGGCGGGGCGAGGCCGTGACCTCGCAGCGGACCCGTGAAATCGCTCCCCGGACGTCCACCGCGGACCGCGTGGTGCAGAGCGTGTGTCCATACTGCGCGGTGGGCTGCGGCCAGCGTGTCTTCGTCAAGGACGAAAAGGTTGTCCAGATCGAGGGTGACCCGGATTCGCCGATCTCGCGCGGCCGGCTCTGCCCCAAGGGATCCGCCAGCGAGCAGTTGGTCAACGCGCCCGGCCGGCAGACGAGGGTGCTCTACCGGGCGCCCCACGCCAAGGACTGGCAGCACCTTGACCTGGACACCGCCGTCGACATGATTGCCGACAGGTTCCTCGACGCGCGCCGGAACACGTGGCAGCAAAGCGATGAGCACGGCCGGCCGCTCCGGCGGACCATGGGCATCGCCGGGCTGGGCGGGGCGACCCTCGACAACGAAGAAAACTATCTGATCAAGAAACTCTTCACCGCTGCGGGCGCCATCCAGCTCGAGAACCAGGCCCGCATTTGACACTCCGCAACGGTTCCCAGTTTGGGAACCTCGTTCGGACGCGGCGGCGCGACGCAATCGCTGCAGGACATGGCCAACGCCGACTGCATCGTCATCCAGGGCTCCAACATGGCCGAGTGCCATCCCGTGGGCTACCAGTGGGTGACGGAAGCCAGGGCCCGCGGCGCGAAGGTCATCCATGTGGATCCGCGGTTTACCCGCACCAGCGCGGTGGCAGACAGGCACGTGCCCATCCGGGCCGGTTCGGACATCGTGTTGCTGGGCGCCCTGATCAATTACGTGATCAGCAACGATCTGTGGTTCAAGGATTACGTGCGGGCCTATACCAATGCGGCGACCCTGGTGAACCAAGAGTTCCGTGACACCGAGGACCTGGACGGGCTGTTCTCCGGATTCGATCCGGAAACGGGCCAGTACGACCTCGCGTCCTGGGCCTATGAACGGAAGGCGGAGGCCGGAGAAGCCGGCGGCCACGAACACGGCGCCGACACCGCGGACCGGGCGGCCGGGCACCAGTACGGCAGCGGCGGGCCGACCCTGGCCCACCCCGATTTCGAGCAGGATCCCACGCTGGAGCACCCGCGGACGGTGTTCCAGATCCTGAAACGGCACTATGCCCGGTACACCCCGGAGATGGTCCGGGACGCCTGCGGCATTTCCCTGGCGGATTTCGACTACCTGGCGCGGGCGGTCACGGAGAACTCCGGACGCGACCGGACCACCTGCTTTGCGTATTCCGTCGGCTGGACCCAGCACACCGTGGGCGCGCAGTACATCCGGACCGCGGCGATCCTGCAGCTCCTGCTGGGCAACATGGGCCGGCCGGGCGGGGGAATCATGGCGCTGCGCGGCCATGCCAGCATCCAGGGCTCCACCGACATCCCGACCCTGTTCAACCTGTTGCCCGGCTACCTCCCCATGCCGAAGGCCGAGATGGAGACGTTGCAGGACTACCTCGGCGGCATCGCGTCGCCGGACCAAAAGGGCTACTGGGCCGACGCCGATGCCTACACCATCAGCCTGCTCAAGGCCTGGTGGGGCGACGCGGCCCGTGAGGACTCGGACTGGGGCTACGGCTACCTTCCGCGCATCAACGGCCCGCACGGGACCTACCAGACAGTCATGGGCATGCTGGCCGATGAGGTCGAGGGCTACTTCCTGTTCGGCCAGAACCCCGCGGTCGGATCCGCCAACGGGCGCATGCAGCGCCTTGGCATGTCCCATCTGAAATGGCTGGTGGTGCGCGACCTGAACCTCATCGAGTCGGCGACGTGGTGGAAGGACGGCCCCGAGATCGCCACGGGCGAGCTGCGGACCGAGGACATCGGCACCGAAGTCTTCTTCCTGCCGGCGGCGACGCACGTGGAAAAGGCCGGAACCTTCACGCAGACCCAGCGGCTCCTGCAATGGCGGCACCAGGCCATCCAGCCGCCGGGGGACTGCCGCAGCGAACTGCAGTTCTTCTACGAGCTGGGCCAACGCCTCCGGGCAAAGCTGGCGGATTCGACCGATGAACGGGACCGGCCGCTGCTGGACCTCACGTGGGACTATCCCACCGACGAACACGGCGACCCCGACGGGGAGGCGGTGCTCGCGGAAATCAACGGCCGGCATCTCACCGGTCCCCGCGCCGGCATGCCCCTCTCGTCGTACACCGAGATGCGCCCCGACGGCTCGACCTCGGGAGGATGCTGGATCTATACGGGCGTGTATGCCGACGGCATCAACCACGCCGCCGACCGCAAGCCCGGCCAGGAACAAGGGCCGGTCGCCTCCGAGTGGGGCTGGGCCTGGCCGGCGAACCGGCGGATCCTTTACAACCGCGCGTCGGCGGACCCCGACGGCAAGCCCTGGAGCGAACGCAAGAAGTACGTCTGGTGGGACCCGGAGCAGAACCGGTGGACCGGGGAGGACGTCCCCGATTTCCCGCTGGACCGCGCTCCCGGGAGCAGGCCGGATCCGACGGCCGGCGGCGCCGCCGGGCTGGCCGGCGACGACCCGTTCATCATGCAGGCCGACGGCAAGGGGTGGCTGTTCGCGCCCAAGGGCATGGTGGACGGGCCGCTGCCGACCCACTACGAGCCGCAGGAATCTCCGGTCGCCAACCCGCTCTACGGGCAGCAGCAGAATCCCGCCCGGCTCACCTTCCCGCGCGCAGACAATCTCAGCGCCCCGAGTGCCAACGTGCCCGGTGCGGACATCTACCCCTTTGTGTTCACCACGTACCGCTTGACCGAACACCACACGGCCGGCGGGATGAGCCGGTGGCTGCCGTACCTCTCGGAGCTGCAGCCGGAAATGTTCTGCGAAGTGTCGCCGGAACTGGCGGCGGAACGCGGCCTGGAACCCTACGGCTGGGCGACAATCGTCTCGCCGCGGGCAGCCATCGAGGCCAAGGTGCTCGTGACCGAACGGATGAAGCCGCTGGTCATCGGCGGGCGCACGGTGCACCAAATCGGGGTGCCCTACCACTGGGGCGTCGGACAGGAAGCGGTCATCAGCGGGGACGCAGCCAACGATCTGCTGGGCGTGACCCTCGACCCCAACGTGCAGATCCAGGAATCCAAGGCCGGATCGTGCGACATCCTCCCGGGCCGCCGTCCCCGGGGCCCGGAACTGCTCGCCCTGGTCGCCGAATACCAGGCCCGCGCCGGGGTGACACCCGAGACCGGCAGCGACAAGATCACCCACCCCGGCCCCGTGCCGGGCGATGACACCACGAGGGAAGGCTCATGAACCGGCTGACCGAAGCGCCCGGGGACATTCCGCACACCGGACACCCGCGCAAGGGCTTCTTCACGGACACCTCGATCTGCATCGGCTGCAAGGCGTGCGAGGTGGCCTGCAAGGAATGGAACCGCAATCCCGCCGACCCGCAGCACGAGCTGCTGCAGTCCTCCTACGACAACACCGGCTCGCTGGGAGCCGACACGTGGCGCCACGTCGCCTTCGTCGAGCAGGACCGCGGGCGGATCGAAAAGGCGCGCGACTCCGGGCGCGCACTCGTCAGCCTCGGCATGCCAGGCATCGGCCCGCCGGGAAGCGCGGCTGCAGCAGGGAAGCCTCCGGGGGTGGATACCACGCCCCCCGATACGCCTGATTTCCGCTGGCTGATGTCCTCGGATGTGTGCAAGCACTGCACCAACGCCGGGTGCCTGGACGTGTGCCCCACCGGTGCGCTGTTCCGCACCGAGCACGGCACCGTGGTGGTGCAGGACGACGTCTGCAACGGTTGCGGCACCTGCGTCGCGGGATGCCCGTTCGGCGTGATCGAACGGCGCAGCGACGGCACGGCAGGACCGAAGACACAGCGCGACTTCACCCCGGGGGAACAGGCCCCGACCCGCAACGTCGGTGTCGCCCAGAAGTGCACGCTGTGCTACGACCGGATCACCGACGGCCAGACGCCGGCCTGCGCCCAGGCGTGCCCCACGACGTCGATCAAGTACGGCGAGCGCGAGGAAATGGTGGCCACCGCGAAGCAGCGGGTAGCAGAACTCCACTCGCAGGGGCTGACCGAGGCACGCCTCTACGGGGCCAACGATGCCGACGGCGTGGGCGGCACCGGTTCCGTGTTCCTGCTGCTCGACGAACCGGAGGTGTACGGGCTGCCGCCGGACCCGCGCGTGCCCACGGCGGACCTGCCGCGCATGTTCAAACGGGCCGGCATCGCCGCGGCCGGCATGTTGGCCGCG
>NZ_JBNHGF010000053.1:0-11983 GCF_059091005.1 Arthrobacter sp. Y3223164 | reverse complement strand
GGGCGGCCGTGACCGGGCACGACTGGCGCAAGGTGTAGCCGCGACGGCCCGGACCGCGCCGTCGTTGGTCAGTTGGCGGCGATCCGCTCCGTGGAGCCGCGCACAATCAGCGAGGCCTCCAAGGTGAGCTGGGGTTGCTCGAGGTCGCGGCCTTCGATCAGGCCGCGCAGCTGTTCGCCGGCCTTGAGGCCCAGCCGGGCGGCGGGAAGGTGGACGGTGGTGAGGCCGGGGTTGCTGGTGGCGGAGTAGGGCAGGTCGTCAAAGCCGGCGACGGCGAGTTCGTCCGGGATCCGCACGCCGGCAACGCGCGCTTGCTGCAGCACGCCGTACGCGTGGGTATCGGTGGCGCAGACGACGGCGGTGACACCCGCTTGCTGCCACTGGGGCCAGGCGGCGGCAAACGCGTCGGCTGCCGCGCCGACGTCGATCGTGGTGCTGATCAGGTGGGCCGGGTCTGCGGTCATCCCGCGAGTGGCCGCTTCCTCCAGGAAGGCCGTCCGGCGAATGGTGAAGGTGGCTGTGCCGGTCACGCTGTCCAGGTACGCCACCCGCTGGTGGCCGGAGGCGGCCAGGTGCGCCGCGAGTTCGCGGGCGCCGTGGGCCACGTCGAGGTTGACGGACGGCGCATAAGCCTCCAGCCCGGGCGCGTCGAGCAGCACCAAGGGGCCCGTGGGGGAGAGGTCCTCGAGGAACGCGGCATCGGGGGCATCCACCAGCAGGCCTGCCGGGCGCAGGGCGAGGAGCCGGCGGATGTCATCCGCGCGGGGGAATTCGCCGGCTTCGGTGACGGAGAGCAGCAGCTGGAAGTCCGCGCCGAGGGATTCGCGCACGCCGGTAACGACCTTGGCGAAGAACGGGTTGGAAATGTCCGGCGCCACCAGCACCACAATGGAGCTGACGCCCTTGGCCAGCGAACTGCCCACGCTGTCCACCACGTATCCGAGTTCGGCGATGGCCTGGCTGACCCGGGAGATGTTGTCGGCGGACACCCGCCCGCGCGTTTTGCCGTTCGCCACCAACGAAACCGTCGCGGGGGAGACGCCGGCGCGTGCCGCCACCATCGCCGCGGTCACTCGCCGACCGACGCGCGGCGGGTGTTGGGGAGGGCGGGCGGAATCCATGAGCCCCATGATAGGCGTAATCAAGCGCAACAAGGCATCAAGCGCTTGACGCGCACTACGTCAAGCGTTTGACGTGGACCGGAAGGGGATGTCAAACTCGCTGTGACAATTTCCCCGCTGCGGGGCCCCGATGACGTGGAGAGAAAACATGGACGCCACTTCCGCGACGCCCGGACCGAAGAAGATCATCCTGGACTGCGATCCGGGGCACGACGACGCCGTGGCGCTGCTCCTGGCCCACGGCAACCCGAACATCGAACTGCTCGCCGTGACCACCGTTGTCGGCAACCAGACCCTGGCAAAGGTCACCAAGAACGCCCTGGCCGTGGGGACGATCGCCGGCATCACCGGTGTCCCGTTCGCCGCCGGCTGCGACCGGCCGCTGGTGCGCACCATCGAAACCGCGCCGGATATCCACGGCGAGTCCGGCATGGACGGCCCCGCGCAGCCGGAGTCCGCCATCGAACTGGACCCGCGGCACGCCGTTGATCTCATTATCGACACGATCATGGCGCACGAACCCGGCACCGTAACCCTGGTCCCGACCGGCGGCCTGACCAACATCGCGATGGCCGCCCGCAAGGAGCCGCGCATCGTCGAGCGGGTCAAGGAAGTCGTGCTGATGGGCGGCGGCTACCATGTGGGCAACTGGTCCGCCGTGGCCGAATTCAACATCATGATCGACCCCGAGGCCGCCCACATCGTCTTCAACGAGAAGTGGCCCCTGGTCATGGTGGGACTGGACCTCACGCACCAGGCGCTGGCCACCCCCGACGTCGTCGAGCAAATCGAAGCCGTCGGCACCGGCCCGGCCCGCTTTGTCCGCGAACTGATGGACTTTTTCGCCCAGACGTACAAGGATGCACAGGGCTTCGACTACCCGCCGGTCCACGATCCGTGTGCCGTCGCCTACGTCATCGACCCCACGGTGATGACCACCCGCAAGGTCCCGGTCGACATCGAACTGCAGGGCAAGCTGACCCTCGGCATGACCGTCGCCGACTTCCGCGCCCCCGCGCCGGCCGACTGCCACACCTCCGTGGCCGTGGACCTTGACCGCACCAAGTTCTGGAACCTGGTGACCGATGCGCTGGTCCGCATCGGCGAGGTAGAAACGGGAACCGCCACCACAACGACGACGGCGGCGCCCGCCTCCGCGACGTCGGTCACCACCGGGGAGGCAGCGAAATGAGCGCCGTTCTCCACGACACCAAGGCCACCCGCGGCGGCACCACCGCCCTGATGGTCGCCCTGCTGACGGCCTGCGTGGCCTTCCAGCTCAATGCCTCCATGCTCAGCCCCGCCCTGGTCACCATGGGGGAGGAACTGCAGACCGACCAAGCCTCGATCGGCCTGTCCCAGACGTGGTTCTTCACCACCGCCGCGCTGTTCTCCCTGTTCCTGCCCCGGCTGAGCGATATCGTCGGCCGCAAGCGAATCCTCGTCGGCATGATGCTGCTGACGGCCGTCGGCTCCGTGATCGCGGCGCTGGCCCCGGACGTTACGTGGCTCTTCGTGGGCCGGATCATCCAGGGCGTCAGCGGCCCCACCGTTCCGCTGTGCCTGATCATGCTGCGCACCGCCGTGCCCAACCCGCGCACGTACGGCACGCTGATGGGGGTCATCCTCGCGGTCAACGGCGGCGTGGCCGGCGTCGATGCCTTCCTCGGCGGCTACATGGCCGAGCACTACGGCTTCCGCAGCATCTTCTGGTTCATGGTGGTGCTCGCCGTGCTCGCCGCGATCCTCGTCGCCGTCCTGACGCCCGAGAGCAAACCGCAGGCCGGGACGCGGATGGACTGGACCGGCGTCGTCTTTATTGTTGTCGCAGTCGGTGCCCTGCTCACCGCGCTGAACGAGGCCGCCAAGCTGGTCGGCGCGTTCTCCACGGGAACCCTGATTCTCTCGCTGGTGTTGATCGCCGTGGCCGCCGCAGCGTTCGCCGCCTTCTGGGTCACCGAAAAGCGTACGAAGGAGCCGATGGTCGAGATTGTCCATCTGCGCCAGCGCTCCACGTGGGCGCCGCTGCTGACCACAATCCTGACCATGACCGGCATCTTCGCCGTGATCAACGGGATTGTCCCCGCTTACGTACAGGCCGCCGCACCCGGCTTCGGCCTCGGCCCCACCGAAACGGCGCTGCTCATCCTGACCCCCTACGCGCTGCTGGGCTGGGTCTTCGGCCCGATCAGCGGGCGGCTCGCCCCGGTCCTGGGCTACACCAATGTCCTGCGCATCGGCATGATCGGCAGCATCGTCTCCCTGGTGATCATTGCGCTGTTCGGCCTGAACAGCCTGCCGGTGATGGTCGCCGCCACTGCGCTGCTCGGCATCATGTACGCCGGCACCGCGAACATCATGCTCAACGGGCTCGGCGTGGTGCTCTCGCCCCCGGGCAACCCCGGCTTCCTGCCGGGTATGAACGCCGGAGCCTTCAACCTCGGCGCCGGGCTGAGCTTCCTGGTGCTGCCGGCGGTGCTCGTGGGCACCTCGGCGCTGGGCGACCGCGGCTCTTACCTTACGGTGATTGTGGTCGGCCTGGTCATCACCGTCGCGGCCTTCGCCGCCTCGCTGCTGATCCCCAAGCCCGTTGAGGCCGAGGTGGAAAAGTGAGTCCGCGGGCCGGACGCATCGTCGTCGTTGGTTCACTGAACGCGGACCTGACCATCTACACCGAGCGGCTGCCCAACCCTGGCGAAACCCTCCGCGGCGAAGGCTTCACCGTGAACCCGGGAGGCAAGAGCGCCAACCAAGCCGTGGCCGCTGGCCGGCTCGGCGGCAACGTCGCCCTGATCGGCGCCGTGGGCGAGGACTCCAACGGAGACATGCTGCTGGCCTCCGTGGCAGGGGCCGGCGCGGACGTTTCCCGCGTGCGCCGTGCCGCCGGCGTCGAGACCGGCGTCGCGGTCATCACCGTTGACGCCGCGGGGGAGAACAGCATCGTTATTTCCCCCGGCGCCAACGGCACGGTGGTTCCGGATGATGTCGCCGCAGCCGGGGACGTTTTCAATGGCGCCGCCGTGGTTTGCCTCTGCCTCGAGGTCGGCCTGGACGTCGTGGAGGCGACAGCACGAGCAGGGCACGACGCCGGAGCTACAGTGCTGCTCAACCTCTCGCCTTACGCGCCCGTGCCCAGAAGCCTGGCCGAACTCACCGACGTCCTGCTGGTCAACGCGCACGAGGCTTCGCTGTTCCTCGGCGGCGGCGAAATGCCCTGCGCCGATGCCGCCGTTGCCGACTGGGAGCAGGTGCGCTTGCAGTTTGCGGCGCAGGGGCTGGACCGCGTCGTGGTCACTCTGGGTGCCGAAGGCTCCATCGTGCTGGATGGGCATGCCGAGGAGGGGCGCCGTTTCACCCGGATCGCCCCCACCAAGGTTGACGCCGTGGACACCACCGGCGCCGGCGACGCCTTCACCGGGTCCCTCGCGGCACGGCTAGCCGCAGGGGAGACCCTGGCCGAGGCGGCGGCGTTCGCTTCGGTCGCTGCTGCCCTGGCCGCCACGAAGAAGGGAACCCAGGCCGCGTATCCGCGGCTGGCGGACGTGGAGCGCCTGCGGGCCGGCGCCTGACGGCAGAGGCCGTACACCACCCACAAACGAACGGCGCCGTGCACCGGAAGGTGCGCGGCGCCGTCGTCGTTGGTGGAGCCTCTCACCCTCCGGGCAGAACTCTTTGTGGTCTGTGGGGCGGCGATTATAAGTGTCCGGCTGCAGTAATCCCGAAAAAACGCGGGCGCCACGGGACCCGACTCCCTGTCAATAAAAAATGAACGTTTGGACGGGAATTAGACCAGCAACCATTGCCAACCCGCTACCGGTGTTGTGGCATTGAGTTGCCGCCGGCAACCAGGCCCTTTCACGGAGGGGCTGCCGACGGCATTCGCATGCAGTTCCATCGCAGTTGATTCGACGAGGAGTCAGGTGAAAAAGACGAAACCAGCGCTCATGGCACTCTCATTGGTTCTTTCAGCGGGGTTGGCGGGAGGCCTTGCCGCCCCCGGCGCTACGGCAGCCGACACCACGGACACCGTGCAGCAAAGTAGTGAAAAGGTCCTCGGATCGGGCGCTATCACCGTCAAGCGGGACACCTACGGCGTCCCGCACGTCTACGCGGACAAGACCCGAGATCTGTTCTACGGCTATGGCTATTCAGTTGCTGAGGACCGTATGTTCCAACTGGAAATGGCCAAACGCGCCGTTCTGGGCACCTCTGCCGAAGTGCTGGGCGCGGACTACGTCGAGATCGACAAGCGCTCCCGGGCCTCCTTTGACCCGGAAGCCATCAGGGAGCAGATTGCTGCCCTGCCCGCAGAAGATCGGGACATCCTCGACGGTTACGCGGCCGGTTTCAACAAGCGCATTTCGGAGGTCATGGACAACCCGGGCGCGCTGCTGCCGAAGCAGTTCACCGATTACGGCTTCGAGCCCTCCCGGTGGTCAGGGTACGACGTGGCGATGATCTGGGTCGGCACCATGGCCAACCGATTCTCGGACAGCGCAGGGGAGCTTTCCAGCCTGCAGGTCCTCCAGCAGCTCACCGCCGAACACGGTGCGGAGCAGGGCCAGCTCCTCTTCGATCAGCTGCAGTGGATCGAAGATCCCACCGCCCCCACCACCGTGCCGCGCAAGGATAAAAAGCGACCGAACCAGCTGGCCTCGGACAGCCCCTCCCAGATGGCCAAGCTCAACAAAGTCTCCCAGGATCTGAAGGATGACGGCTTGGAGCGGATGAAGCAGTTCGGCGGCGGCGACTGGCCGAACCTCCAGCCTGAGGCCAGCAATCTCTGGATCGTCGGCGGTAAGAAGAGCAAGGAGAAGGGCTCGGTGCTGCTCAATGGCCCCCAGTTCTCCTGGTTCAACCCCTCCTATGTCTACGGCATCGGCCTGCACGGGGCCGGTTACGATGTGACGGGGAACACACCCTTCGCCCACCCCACCATCCTCTTCGGCACCAACAAGAACATCAGCTGGGGATCCACCGCCGGACCGCTCGACGTCAACGACGTCTACCAAGAGCAGCTGAACCCGGAAAACCCCCACGAGTACAAGTACGACGGCGATTGGGTGCCGATGGATGTCCGCACCGAAAAGATCGAGGTCGCCGGACAGGAACCGATCGAACAGCAGGTTTACTCCACCGTCCACGGTTTCGTGACCAGCTTTGACGAAGCGAACAACACGGCATACTCAAAGAAACGCAGCTGGACCGGTACCGAAATCCAGTCTTTCATGGCTTGGATCAAGATCATGAAGGCCCAAAACTGGGAGGAGTACCTGGCCCAGGCGGAGAAGGTGGGCATTACGATCAACTGGTACTACGCCGACAAGAAAGGCAACATCGGCTACGTCTCCCCAGGCAAGCTGCCCATCCGCGCCGAAGGGCACGACCCGCGGCTCCCCGCCGTCGGCGACGGGTCCATGGAGTGGAAGGGCATCAGGGACTTCTCCGAAAACCCCAAGGTTTACAACCCCAAACAGGGCTATATCGTGAACTGGAACAACCAGTCCGGTGCCGGCTTCAACGCAGGCTCAGGAAACTGGTCGCCGGTGGACCGGGTCAACGAGATCATTGAACGGCTTGAGGACCAGCAGAAGTTCACGACCGACGAGATCTGGAACATCAACGAAGAAACCTCGTTTGCGGACCTGAACATCCGCTACTTCCGCCCGTTCCTCGAGGAAGCCGTCAAAACGCTGCCCGCCAAGGATCCCGTGGTCCAGGATGTCCGGCTCCTGACAGGATGGGATGGCCAGCGCCGTGACAGTGACGGCGACGGCAAGCTCGACGGCCCTGAGGCAGCGATCATGGATGCCTGGCTGCCGATCCTGTTCGAGGCGGTGCTCAAGGACGACCTGCCAGCCTCCGTTTTTGCCAGCTACTCGCAGGGCACCGGTCTCGCCCGTCCCGCAAACGGCAGCAAGCTCGTCTACAACGCCCTGTTGGGTAAAGACGCCGGGGTCTTACAGCACGTCGACTTCTTTAATGGCGCGGACAAGAAGCAAGTCTTGCTGGAAACCTACCAGCAGGCGCTGGAGAAGCTCGAGGCCGAACAGGGCACCGACCGCAAGAACTGGACCGCGCCCACGCCCCAGCACGAGTTCTCTTACAAGAACTTTATCGGCGTCCCGCAGGCGAACCCGAACGAGAACCTGACTGGGCCGGACTACATGAACCGCGGCACCCAGAATGACATCGTCTCGCTCTTCGGTTCGCAGGCCGAGATGTGCACGGTAGCCCCGCCCGGCCAAAGCGGCTTCATCGCTCCAGACGGCACCAAGTCCCCGCACTACGCTGATCAACTGCAGATGTACGCGGACTTCGAATGCAAGACGGAAAACCTCTACCCGGAACAGCTCGAAGCCAACCTCGAGAGCGAGAAACTACTGAAGTGACCTGTTCGTAGTCGACAGCAGGCGGCCACCGGCGGTGGCCGCCTGCTGCTTTCCCTATGGGCCTACCGGTTCGTAGCCGACGAGCCAGTGGAGTCCGTAACGATCGATCACCTGGCCATCGGAGGCGCCCCACGGCTTCGGGGCAAGGGGATCGACGACCCGGCCGCCAACGGCGAGCTTGTCGAACCACTCGTGCAGCACCTCGGGCTCGGCCGTCCCCAGCAACGAGAGCATGACGCCCTCGAGCCGGACGGTCTTCTCGCCGGGTGCCGCATCCGATCCGGCCAGGGCGACCACGCCGTTCAGCATTCCGTGGGCTATCTGCCCCGGCGGTCCCGCACTGTTGCCGAAGTCCTTATTGGTGTGCAGGGAAAGCTCTCCGCCAAAGATCTCTGCATAGAAACCGAGAGCTTCGCGGGCAGTGCCGGGGAAGCTGATATAGATCTGCGGTGCCGTCATGGGCACAGCCTACAGACACGGATTGCCCGCACCGGCGGGTTCCGGTCCTCGGAGATAAGACGAAGAGGGATGTTCCCCGCACCGCGGTGCACGGAACATCCCTCTTTCGCTCGCCCCGTGGGCGGCGGAACCTACCCGAAGTACTTCGGCAGGGTGCCCTCGTGGGCTTCCTTCAGTTCAGCCAGCGGCACGGAGAACTCGCTCTGGAAGTCCAGCGCGCCGTTCTCGGTGTCCACCACGCCGATGCGCATGAACGGGAAGCCCCGCGCGCCGCACATGTCCTTGAAGCGGACCTCTTCGCTGCGCGCCACGGACACGACGGCGCGGGCCTGGGACTCGCTGAACAGCAGCGTGAACAGGTCGACGCCGTCACGTTCGCAGACCTCGCCCAGGCCGATCCGGGCACCGACGCCGAAGCGCAGCGCCATCTCGGACAGGGCAGCGGCCAGGCCGCCTTCGGAGAGATCGTGGGCGGCGTCGATCATGCCGTCCCGGGAGGCGTTGATCAGCAGCTCGCCCAGCAGCTTCTCGGCCGCCAGGTCCACGGCCGGGGGCTTGCCGCCCAGGTGTCCGCGCAGGTTGGCCCATTCGGAGCCGTCCAGCTCGTCGCGGGTGGTGCCCATCAGGTAGATGGCCTGGCCGTCCTCGCGCCAGCCGGACGGTGTGCGGCGGCCGACGTCGTCGAGCTTGCCGAGCATCGCCACGACCGGGGTCGGGTGGATCGGGGTGTTGCCGGTCTGGTTGTACAGCGAGACGTTGCCGCCGGTGACCGGGACGCCCAGTTCCATGCAGCCGTCGGAGAGGCCGCGGATCGCTTCGGCCAGCTGCCACATGACGTCCGGGTCCTCCGGCGAACCGAAGTTCAGGCAGTCGGACACCGCCATCGGGATAGCACCCACGGTTGCGACGTTCCGGTAGGCCTCGGCCAGGGCCAGTTGCGCGCCCTGGTAGGGATCCAAGTAGGTGTAGCGGCCGTTGGCGTCGGTGGCCAGGGCAACCCCGAGACCGGTTTCCTCGTCCACCCGGACCACTCCGGCGTCGTCGGGCATGGCCAGTGCGGTATTGCCGCCCACGTAGCGGTCGTACTGGTTGGTCACCCAGTCCTTCGAGCACATGTTCGGGGACGCCATCAGTTCCAGCACGGCTGCCTTGAGGTCTTCGGCGCTGGCCGGGGGGTTGGCGCCGGCGGCGGAGGCGCGGAAGCCGTCTGCCTGGACCCTGTCCTGCCATTCCGGGCGGGCGTAGGGCCGGTTGTAGACCGGGCCGTCGTGGGCGACGGTGCGCGGGTCGACGTCGACGATGGTCTCGCCGTCCCACTTGATGACCAGGCGGCCCGTGTCGGTGACCTCGCCCAGCCAGGAGTATTCCACGGCCCACTTGGCCATGACGGCCTCGAACGCCTCGACGTTCTCGGGCGAGACCACGGCCATCATGCGTTCCTGCGACTCGGACATCAGGATTTCACCCGGCGTCAGGGTCGGATCGCGCAGCAGCACGGAGGTCAGCTCGACGTCCATGCCGCCGTCGCCGTTGGAGGCCAGCTCCGAGGTGGCGCAGGAGATGCCGGCGGCCCCCAGGTCCTGAATGCCCTCGACCAGCGAGCCCTTGAACAGTTCCAGGCAGCACTCGATGAGCACCTTCTCCGAGAACGGGTCGCCGACCTGGACCGCGGGGCGCTTGGAGGGCTTGGTGTCGTCGAAGGACTCCGAGGACAGGATGGACGCACCGCCGATGCCGTCGCCGCCGGTGCGCGCGCCGAACAGCACCACCTTGTTGCCCTTGCCGGAGGCGTTGGCCAGCCGGATGTCCTCGTGGCGCATGACGCCCACGGCCAGGGCGTTCACCAGCGGGTTGCCCTGGTAAACGGAGTCGAAGACGACCTCGCCGCCGATATTCGGCAGGCCCAGCGAGTTGCCGTAGCCGCCGATGCCGGCGACCGCACCGTGGACGACGCGGGCGGTGTCCGGGTGGTCGATCGCGCCGAAGCGCAGCGGGTCCATCACGGCCACCGGGCGCGCGCCCATGGAGATGATGTCCCGCACGATGCCGCCGATGCCGGTCGCGGCGCCCTGGTACGGCTCGACCATGGTGGGCGAGTTGTGCGACTCGATCTTGAAGGTTACGGCCCAGCCGTCACCCAGGTCCGTCACGCCGGCGTTCTCGCCGATGCCCACCAGCATGTGCTTCTTCATGTCCTCGGTGACCTTGTCGCCGAACTGGCGCAGGTGGACCTTGGAAGACTTGTAGGAGCAGTGCTCGGACCACATCACCGAATACATGGCCAGCTCGGCGGCGGTGGGGCGTCGGCCCAGCACCTTGACTACCTCGTCGAACTCGTTGCGCTTCAATCCCAGCTCGGCCCAAGGCAACTCGGTGTCCGGGGTCTGCGCGGCATGCTCCACGGTGTCGATGTTGAACTGACGCCCCTCGGCGCGTTCGACGGCGTCGGCCGCCCCGCCGTAGCTCTGCACGTGCTCATTGCGTGCCTCGGCCTCGGTTTCCAGCCGGGTATCCACTGTTGCGCTGGTCGGATTGGTCTCGGTCATTTACTTGGCACCTGCCACAATCTTCGTCAAAACGGAGGTGAAAATTCCCAGGCCGTCGGTGCCGCCGCGCAGCTCGACGTCGCCGAAGGCGGAAGAGTCCGGGCCGAAGCCGGCTTCCACGGCGTGTTCGGGGTGCGGCATCAGGCCCACCACGTTGCCCGCGGCGTTGCTGATTCCGGCGATGTCGCGGCGCGAGCCGTTCGGGTTGCCGTCCGAGTAGCGGAACACCACGCGGTTCTCGGCTTCCAGCTCGTCCAGGGTCTTCTCGTCGGCGACGTACTGGCCGTCCTGGTTCTTCAGCGGCACCACGATTTCCGCGCCGGCTTCGTACTGGCTGGTCCAGGCCGTGGTGTTGTTCTCCACGCGCAGCCTCTGGTCGCGGCAGAGGAAGTGCAGGTGGTTGTTCTTGATCATGGAGCCGGGCAGCAGGTGTGCCTCGGTCAGCACCTGGAAGCCGTTGCAGATGCCCAGCACCGGCAGCGGATCGTGCTGCGCGTTGGCGGCGTCGGCAATCTGCTCCATCAGCGGGGCAAAGCGGGAGATCGCGCCGGCGCGCAGGTAGTCGCCGTAGGAGAAGCCGCCGGGGATGATCACGCCGTCCACGCCCTGCAGGTCATGGTCGCCGTGCCACAGGCTGACCGCTGTGCCGCCGGCAATCCGCACGGCACGGGCCGCGTCGCGGTCGTCGAGCGTGCCGGGGAAGGTGACGACGCCGATGCGCGCGCCCGAAAGGCCTGCGTCCGGTGCGGGCGAGAAGTCGCCGATCAGGGGTGTCTCAGTCATTATTCGCCGGCCCCGATGGTCGCCTCGGTGATGACCTCCACCCGGGTGACGTCTTCGATCACGGGGTTGGAGAGCAGCGTGGCGGCGGCATGCCGGGCCTGTTCCAGGAGTTCCTCGGTCACCTCGCCGTCAACCGTCAGTTCGAAGCGCTTGCCCTGGCGGACTTCGCTGAAGCCGGCCAGGCCCAGGCGGTTCAGCGCGCCGGCAATGGCTTTGCCCTGCGGATCAAGGATTTCGGGCTTGGGCATGACATCAACAACGATCCGGGGCATCCGGCCACTCCTGTGCTTGGATTGTGCTCTTCAAACGAAGCGAGGCGCGCGGAACTCAGTGCAGTGTCAATCCAACAATTGGTGCCGTCTCACGCTGATCCAGCGCTCCGCGAGCTTGCATGACTATTCTACCGGCATCGCGGGGCGCTGATTTTACGGGACGACGACGGCGGATCCCGGCAAAACCGTGCCGTCGGCCAGCGGGGCTCGTAGCATGGCTTCATGACGGAGAAGCCACAGTCCATGCTGCTGCCCATCTTGGCCGCCGTCGTGCTGGGCGGCCTCGGGCGGATGGTCATTCGGAAGAAACGCGACGACCGGCGGACCGCCCGTGCCGCACGCCGGGATCTTGACCGCCGGGTGAGCGAAGTCATGCGCGACGGCCGGCGCTGACCCGGTCGGTCACGGCG